>PAXB01000001.1 GCA_002715035.1 Fidelibacterota bacterium | reverse complement strand
GTAGGGATTGGAAATATTGCCGGTGTGGCCACCGCNATTTATTATGGAGGGCCTGGTGCTTTATTCTGGATGTGGATTACTGCNTTTTTTGGTTCTGCATTAAAATTTGCTGAATGTNCCCTAGCNGTAGAATATCGAGATTTNGANAGTAAAGGGATGACGGCGGGTGGACCCATGTACACCATTGAAAAAGGATTGGGAATTAANTGGCGATGGTTGGCCATTATGTTTGCCTGTTTTGCTGTTATATGTTCATTTGCCACAGGGAANGCCATTCAGTCNTTTACTTTATCTGATCAACTTTTATCTGAAGTNACTCAAGTGGTTGGNGCCGATCATTGGTTAACGATTAAACACCAGTTAACCGATTGGTATGCTGTATCCATTCAGCAGGTGATTAATGGTATCGCAATTGCATTTATTNCCGGGCTGGTGATTATTGGTGGAATTAAACGGATTGGTAATGTCACCTCTAAGTTGGCNCCATTTATGGCTGCCNTTTATGTCGNTGCAGCGCTACTCATTATTTTTGCTAATTTGGGTGATATTCCTGCCAGTTTTGCTAAAATATTTTCCATGGCTTTTAACCCACCTGCAGCCGTGGGTGGAATTGCAGGAGGTACTTTACTGGTTATCATGAATACCATGTTGTGGGGTGTAAAACGAGGGCTCTACTCAAATGAAGCTGGGCAAGGGAGTGCGCCAATTGCTCACTCAACAGCCAAAACTGAATTTGCGGTTAGAGAAGGTGCGGTTGCTCTTTTAGAACCCTTTATCGATACTATTATCATTTGCACACTTACGGGACTAACGATCATTGTAACTGGCGCATGGTATCATACGGAATTTTATACCACGAGAATTGACCCTGAATTTGCAGGTTCATTACTGAATGGNAGCTTGCTTACATCATTGGCCTTTAAAGATGGTTTGGCTTACATCTTTCCATATGGTGATAAAATTATTACGCTGGGTGTATTGCTCTTTGCTATATCGACTGTTATNAGTTGGTCCTTCTACGGAGACCGTTCTACCGAATANCTATTTGGTGAAAAAGCAATTCCAATTTATCGCGGGTTCTATATTTTATTCGTATTTATTGGTGCCATTGCAAGTCTCGAAGCGATTTGGTCTTTTGGAGACGCAGCCCTTGGATTTATGACCTTTCCAAATCTCTTGTCAATAATTCTTCTTTCTGGTGTCCTAAAGAAAATGACGAAAGAATATTTCGAAGTAGATCATCCAACGTATAAATAANTTTTTCATANAAAAAGGCCTCGNTTCNGGGGCCTTTTTTNCTCATGAATAACGATCTTNTCACCCTCGCCAAACGNGCAGCCCGTGATNCTGGGNAAATCATNTTAGNGGCATTGGATCNGCCTCGAANCCCNGACTTTAAAGGANAAACCGATTTGGTTACAGAAACAGATNGGNAAGCNGAAGAAATCATTATTTCNCTCATTAATAANGCATTTCCTGANCATGCTATTTTAGCNGAAGAAANCGGTTCTCACGGCAACCAATCTGAATATCAATGGGTCATAGANCCACTGGATGGCACAACGAATTTTGTNCATGGATATCCNTCCTTTGCCGTATCGATCGCATGTTTAANAAATAGNGTTCCAGAAGTTGCGGTTGTCCTNGAATTACCTGCCAACCNTTTATTTACAGCCACACANGGCGGCGGTGCATTNGNGGATGGGNTTCCTATNNGTGTTTCTAAAAATACGCAATTGAATCGTAGTCTTTTGGTGACNGGATTTGGATATGAACACGGTNANAAATGGGAAGCCAATATGTCTTTATTCAAATTGTTTACGGATAANACTCAGGGGGTTCGAAGGTTAGGNGCTGCNGCTNTAGATTTATGCCATGTTGCTTGTGGNATNGTGGANGGATTTTGGGAGTTTGACCTGCATCCTTGGGATACNGCGGCCGGTATTTTAATTGTTTCTGAATCTGGTGGANNAGTNAGNCAGATGGACGGTAACCAATACAATATTCATAAAAATCATATTTTAGCTACNAATGGTGAAATCCATNAAGAAATGTTGGCTTTTACAAAGCCAGTNNTTGAATCACTTAACNGATAANGAATGNATTGATNTTTCTCCAATTCCCAATTCTAATNAATCTCCNGAGTNNATTGGTCCCACNCCNCTGGGAGTNCCCGTAAAGATTAAATCACCACTCATTAGTGGAATCATACTNGATAAAAAACTGATTTGCTGGGAAATTGAAAAAACCATCTGGCTCCCATTCCCCTTTTGTCGAACTTCGTCATTCACTTTTAACCAATAATCCTTTTGAATCATTCCCGATTGAAAAGTGGATACAACGGCGGAACCTTTAAATGACTTTGCCAGTAACCACGGCAATTTTGCTTCCTTAAGTTGTGTTTGATAGATTCTGTCTGTTAAATCTAAACCAAGCGCATATCCACTGATAAATGTATCGGTACTACTTGCTGAAATCTTTTCCCCATCCTTACCGATTAGAACTACAATTTCTAATTCGTGATGAATCTCTCTATTTTCAGGTAAAATGATTTCATTGNTAGTGTTTAAAGCAGGNATTGATTTTTGAAAGAAAAAAGGACTATCCGGTACATCATGNTTGAGNTCTGCTGCATGGGCNCGATAGTTTCGGCCAATACAATAAATATTTCTCACNGGGATAAGATTACCTTGNTNANTTTGAACATTATAATTCATTTTTCTAAACCAACTTACTCACTGGCAATTTAATGGCTTCATTAAAAGAANATACACCNTCNTCTGTGACNCGGCCNATGGTCGTGGCNGGNATACCGATNGTCATNCATACCCTCTCAAACTCCATTAAATCTGTTTCTTTTATGGTNACAATGACGANGCCTTGTGTTTCACCAAACAATAATTCATCTATTTTGAGTTTCCTGGAGAAATGAATTCGAGCACCTAATTGTGCATTTTGCCCAAAAGACTTGGCTATTGATACAGCTATGCCACCAGCTCCTACCGCCCTGGCAGATTGTATCAATCCACCTTGAATTCCTGTTAAAATTGTTTCTTGCAGGCGGGACTCCATCATTAGATCAACCACCGGTTGAGTACCAGTGTTTTCTTGATTGATGAGGGATAAATACTGGCTCCCTCCCAATTCGCCCCGATGGCTCCCCAGCATGGATATGAATAAATTTGCACAAGGAAATACATTGGGGAATAGTGCATTCCCAATACCAGTGCCCCCCGAGCAGAATTCACCGTCCATGGGATTATCGGTTTGTTCAAATGACACATGCTGTACATTTATATTTAAATGCTTTCCAGCGCTTTGTATGCCTGAAAGGTAGGAGCCTTTTTCTTCCAAGTTCCCATTGGAAACCGCAACAAATCCACTACACACTTCGGGACGAAACCCTGCACAAGCAAGATGCCTCGTACTATTGGCAATGGCCGCGATTGATTTCATCTTATAATCTGTATAGTGTTTGGTATCATTGTCATTCACAGCAAGACCATAAAGACGGCGGTTTTGTTGAATAAATGCTAAATTCTCTCTCGTTAGGATTTTCTTTTGAATAGGCTGAAGGATTTCCGTTTTATTGTCTTTTTTCATTAGAGAAATCAGCGCATTGTTAAATTGTTTTTTCTCCTTCAGTTTTGATTCAAGTGCACTGGGAACAGATGTTTGGATTTTAATCTCACCCTGATTTGTATTCTGGTTTACCAACCGCGTTAATATAGATATGGGAATGTGACCGACTACTTTGTTCTTATGATATATATCAATATTAAATTCTTTTCTTAACCGGCCTAATTCCATACAATTACATTTTTTCTCCTTCATTAAATCACATAAAACATTTTGTTCTCCTTGATTTATCACAATGATAAGTCCATTCACCCCTTTCCTGGATAAAATATTTATATTTTCTGACTTCTCAATTGGCATGATAAGTCCACGTCCATAATTCATGAACATTTGGTAAAGTGAATAGCCTAACCCACCCTTATTTACAGGAATGGCCGCCTCAAACCAGTCTTGGGTATATAAAGCTTTAATGGCTCGTCTAAGGTTTCCACCAGAAATAAAATAGGCATATTGTACTGTTTTGGGTTGAATTGTAGAACGGTCAGGTAAAATTCCTAATGTAAAAGATCCCTTTCTCCTGGAAATTGTTGCAAGCTTTTTACCATTCAAAGAGTGAATGGTATTCTCTGAAATTCTGTTACGTGGATCGGATTGACCCTGGGCTGTCAATATCATTTTTGATAAATCATTGGATTGAACTTCAGCTTGGGAAGCTTCTGAATCAAACATGCTTTGCATCTGGTATGATTTCCAGAAATAGTGAAAAAATAATTGTTCTATTTCATTGGGTATGCGTCCCAACTCTTTTTGAAGGAATTGTATATTCATGGGTTTTACTTTTATACGCAAACGGGTTCCATCTTTATTATCGTTAGCTTAATTACCACAAAGGCTCGAAGGTACAAAGGGTTCATTTGTTAAATAAATTCCAATATTTCTCATTTTTCTTCGAGTCTTAGGGTTTATCTATCATGCTATATTAATCCCCAATCATGGTACACACTCTGAATCGTATCCCAATAAAAACCTTTCCGTGTAAGAAAGTTTGTCAGTGTGTTTTTATCTTTATGACTGAGTTGANGATTCTTTTCAATTCTTCTTTTGACTAAATGGAATTTGATTAAATCGATAAGATCAAATTCTTGATATATTTTAGTAATGAGTGTGTCAATTAATTCCGGAGATAATTGATGAGGGTATATTTCTGATTTTAATGCCCGCGGTCCGATTTTTTTATTTTTGACTTTTTCTTTGACAAAGGCTTTCCCAAATTCTTCATCATTCAAATATTTTTTATCAATTAAATAATGAATAGTTTTACCGATCTCTTCTTCGTCGAAGTCTTTATCCTTGAGCCGTTTTTTCATTTCTGCGATACTTCTCATCCGGTAGCCCAACAATCGAAAGGCGGCATCTCTGGCTTCCTGCAACCGCATCTTTTTACCAAAGGAAGCGATTTTTTCAAGAGAAACTGTTTCGCCTGCGTGTAACGGATTAGAAACAAAAGCGTCCTCAGGAATCCTGAAGACGCTTTTGTCATCTAAATGAATAATGATTCGGTCACTATATTTCGAGGACCGCTTTACTCTGACAATTTTACGGTTTGCCATTTTTCTCCGGTTTGGATTCATCCAGTCCCATAAAGGNTTTCACTTTGGTGACGACTTCTTTCATCACATCTTCGTTGTCAGTTAAAAAATCTTTTGAATTTTCACGACCTTGTCCGATTTTCATATCACCATACGAAAACCAAGAACCCATTTTTTGAATGATTTCTCCTTGAATGGCCAAATCCAGAATATCACCTGTATAGGAAATACCCTGATTGTACATGATATCAAACTCCGTTTGTTTGAATGGAGGTGCAACCTTGTTTTTCACTACCTTTACACGGGTGCGGTTACCCACTACATCTGTTCCAATTTTTATGGTGGTGATCCGCCGGATGTCCAATCGAATGGACGTATAAAATTTTAATGCGCGGCCGCCAGGGGTGGTTTCCGGACTACCATACATTACACCAATCTTTTCACGTATTTGGTTGATAAAAATAACGGCGGTATTAGAACGACTGACCGTGCCGGTTAATTTTCGCAATGCCTGAGACATGAGGCGTGCCTGAAGACCCACGTGGGTATCCCCCATTTCTCCTTCCAGTTCTGCCCGAGGTACCAATGCAGCAACGGAATCAATAACAATAACATCCAAAGCACCACTTCGTACAAGTGTTTCAGTTATTTCTAATGCCTGCTCTCCTGTATCCGGTTGTGATACCAATAAATCNTCTACATTTACCCCCAGCTTTTTTGAATATTGTGCATCCATGGCGTGTTCTGCATCGATAAATGCCGCATAACCACCTGCTTTTTGTGCTTCTGCCACAATATGTAAGGCGAGTGTCGTTTTACCTGATGATTCAGGTCCATAAATTTCTGTAATTCTACCTTTTGGAATCCCCCCTACCCCAAGNGCTACATCCAGGGACAAACATCCCGTGGAGATACTATTATCGGACACAATCACCTGATTGCCGCCCAGCCGCATGATGGATCCTTTTCCAAATTGCTTATCTATTTGGGTGATTGCCAGTTCTATCGCTTTTGATTTTTTATTTTCTGTGGTGGCCATTTATTTTCCTAAAGTAAATTATTTCCAAAAAAGTGAGTGCCTAAAATAGTATATACTGGCCCATTTGGGAAGAGTTCACTGCTGATAAATTGAATTTTTTCGATTCTAAATGGAATGGGGTCATAAGTTGTGTTTAAAAAAGAAGAAATATCCGGCGTTTTCTTTTGGGGATATTTTGCTCGGGCCATGGTAATATGAGGATGAAATTCCTTTTCTTCCCTGGGGAAACCAAGAGGGTGCAACCCATCGTGTACTGCCGTAACTAATTGATTGAGTTTATCTATTGCCCCATCTAATCCAACCCACATCACACGTGGCCGCTCAATTTTGGGGAAACATCCTACTCCTTGAATAAAAATTTTAAATGGGGTCATTTGATTCGCAACCTTTTGCATCACACCACGCACATCGTCGATAGATTCTTCCGGAGTATCTCCCACAAATTTAAGTGTTAAATGCAGTTGATCCCTCTTCACCCATCGAACCTTCCCCGTTTTTTTTTCAATGGTGTTTTTCAGATTCCCTTGAAGTACGAAGACAGANTCTGGAACAGGGATCGCAATAAAGGTACGAATGAGTCTATGATCCATATAATAAATAAAGACGCGTAATATTTAATGCGGCTTGACTGGTCATGAGCTTATTCGTTAATCGGGAAGGTGTGAACGTAAANTTATAGACTTTTTCACCATTTTCATGGCTTAACCCTACATAGATTAATCCCACAGGCTTTTCANCGGTACCCCCNGNGGGTCCAGCAATNCCGGTGGTTGAAAGTCCNATNTCAGACGATAGTNTNTTNCGAACACCAATGGCCATTTCTAACGCAGTTTCCTCACTAACCGCCCCGTATGTTTCCAACGTATCTTTTTTGACATTCAGCATATCATGTTTGACTTCGTTTCTATATGCGACAATTCCACCTTTGTAATAAGCTGAGCTTCCAGAAACATTTGTAAATCGATCACCAATTAGTCCGCCAGTGCATGATTCTGCAGTGGCAATTGTTTTGCCACAGTTAATAAGCAATTCACCTACAGCATCTTCCAGCGCTACCCCCTCTCCCCCGAAATGATATTTTTCTATGACCGGCGAAACAAGATCAACCCATTTGTTTAACGCATCTTCATTTGTAGATGATATTCTCAAATCCACTCCGGTAAATCGGGGTAAAAAAGCCACATTCACTTTTGGATAATCATTAATAATTGCATCAATTTTTTCATAGAGGACCGATTCCATAATACCGGTAGTTCGCATAATTGTTATATGGTGCTTGACCTCAGATTTGGACGCAATCCAGGGAAGGATTGTAGCCAACATCATGGCTTTCATTTCCGATGGAACGCCGGGCATGGCGAAACAATCGTAATGGTTATGAGTGAAATGGAGTCCCCGAGCAGAACCGACAGGATTTGGAATGACTTCCCCAATATCCGGTTTTATNGCTTGNTTACGATTNGANTCGGGNATCGTGCGNNCNCGGGCAGNAAATTTNTCCGTGAGTAATGTCCAGTAGNCNTCATCGAACTCNGGCTGTGCACCAAAATATTCATACAGAACCGTGGNCGTAATATCATCGTGGGTTGGGCCTAATCCGCCCGTACATAAAACAGCTTCGATGGATTTTGGAACCGTATCTAAAGCATTTACAATGGCTTCTTTTTTATCANTAACTGTCATATGCCATTCCACAGATCCACCGGATGGTATTACNTGTTGCCCAATCCAGGCGGCATTGGTATCGGTACGCGCNCCATTGAGTAATTCTGCCCCAATAGTGATGAGTCCAATNTTCATTANANATAGGTGTAAAANATTAACAGAACAAAATAGGCCATNATTCCNGCAACCANATCGTCAGCCATAATTCCCCANCCNCCCGAGAGTGCTTCTGCTTTCTTGACGGGTCCTGGTTTAAGAATATCAAAAATTCGAAATGCAACCAATCCAATCAGACCTGTCGTGATTGTCACAGGCATCATAGAAAAGGCTACCCATTGCCCCACCCATTCGTCAATGACTATTCTGGATGGATCATGTTCTCTTGTATCTTGAACGACTGTATCTGATGCGAAGGCGCCTATNAAGAAAAGAAAAATAGAAACGCCTGGTAGTACAAATGGGTGTACATCCTGAAATAAATAATACCAACAAACAGTAGCAGCGATGCTCGCCCACGTCCCCGGAGCTAAAGGGAGTTTACCAATATAAAATACAGTACTAATCCATTCAGCTGCTACCCGATTCATGAATCAGTTCATCATCTCCTTGATTGCTTTTCTATTTTCNTGNATATAGGTAAAGCCAGTATATAGGGTAAACAGAACAGNAACCATGGTTAAATAATAAACCAACTCATACTCTTTAACGAANGTGAGGTAATCCGTAACTATGNNCCAGNTTATCCCCTTCANACTCANAATAGTAAGNNTAAANATGATANTACNAATNTGTACACTTGTTTTGGACTTCGCAATTTGACTGGTCATCATGGTGAACCCCTTACGGGACATAATGACGCGAAGTCCTGTTACAAATAAATCACGGAATATNATGAGTGTCACCATCCAGAAATCAATTAAGCCCATGACTGCNAATGAAATAAATGCGGAAGAAACCAATATTTTATCGGCTAAGGGATCCAAAAATNTACCCGTGTCGGTTACCATATCATTTTTTCGTGCATAATAACCATCNTAAGCATCCGTTATGGAAGCGACAATAAATATAAACAATGCCCANAATTGTGCATTATCAAANTCAGCAAATAGACATAGAATAAATACNGGTGTCAATAGAATTCTNAAAATCGTCAGTATNTTGGGTAACNTCATCATAGTGCNGTTCGGCCTTCCATNGCTCTTAAGATGGTGGCATCNTCAATGTATTCCAAATCTCCTCCCATGGGCAACCCTCGAGCAAGGCGGGTTACTTTCACTTCTTTGCCCTTGAGAAGTTTCGCAATATACAACGAAGTCGCTTCACCTTCTATGGTTGGGTTTGTCGCAATGATGATTTCATATCCCGATTGGGTGCGATCCACCAATCCATCCAGATTCAAGTCTTCCGGTCCAATCCCATCTAATGGGGAAAGAACACCACCTAACACATGATATAGACCTTGGAACGCATTTGTTTTTTCAAATGTATAGATATCGGCTGCATCTTCTACAATGCAAATGGAAGACTGATCTCGCTTAGGATTNGTACAGATTCTGCACGGATCTTCTTCTGTGATTCCATTGCAAATNGAGCAAAAACGAATTTTCGTTTTCATATCCATGACTGCTTGNGCCAATTCTACCGCGTGATCGTTCGGGGACTTCAGCACATGAAATACCATACGTTGAGCCGTCTTTNGTCCAATNCCTGGGAATCGAGAGAATTCCTCAATGAGCCGGTNTATACTATCTGGAATTGTACTCAATTACATCCCAGGAATTTTCATTCCGCCCATTATACCNCCCGTCACAGAATTCATTCTGTTTTGGCTTTCTTCNTGTGCTTTAGACATGGCATTATTNACTGCGGAAATAATCAAATCTTCAATCATNTCTTTATCTTCTTCCANAATATCATCCTGAAGAGAAATATCTAATAATTCCATTTTACCATTAACGGTTGCTTTTACCAAACCGCCGCCGGATTCACCATTNATCTGTAAATCATCCAACTCACTTTGCACATGCTCGATTTTTTTTTGCACATCCTGGGCCTGTTTCAACATTTTGGCCATATTGCCTTTATTAAACATCTATTCTCCTATCTTAAAATTTCGCCATCAAATACTTCTAAAACTCTGGAGAGTACTTGGTCCCCATCTATATTTTTATCACTATCGCCACTGTCCTGTTTTTCGCGAGGTTTCTTTATCCGATCTGTTGGGCCTTTACCCTCTTGCCATTCTGCAANCAATTTAAAGGAAACGCCATAATGCTCTTCGATAAACTTTTCGACTACTTGTTTGTTCCGATTCAAACTATCCACACTGAATTTGGGGAGATCATAAACTTTAATAACCAATCGATTCCCCGNGAGTTCAAAGGGTTCACTATGTTCCAATACAGTTCCTATNGANGGTCTTTCCTTCCGGATCCCCTCAATAAACNTGAGCCATCCTTTTTNAATTTCTTCAAAAGATATTTTCTGTGTNGGCGCAGATGGCTCCTCAATCGGGTCCGCTTTNGCTGGTTTAACCGATTTGACAANCGAATNTTCANCAGATTCCTTCTTNGGTTTTTCTGAAACTATTTTTTCTACTTTTTTCTCAACCGGAATTTCTGTTTCGGATATCTGAGNCAATTTTGAATCAACCGTGACATTTTTTACCGGTTTAGGATTTTTTTTTACTTCCTTTGGTTCTACACCAGCAAGCAAATCAGATATAGAAACTGATGAATCAAATTCCAAAAATTTCATTGCAGTCATTTCGAATTGAATGGATGGCTGAGATATTCTTTTTAAAGAATATTCTAATTCATTAAGTACATTAGTTATTCTTAGTATATCTTTACNATTCCANGACTTAGCGCTATCTGCGTATCGTTTTACATGTTCATCGTTTAATTCCAATAAACCTTCACCATCCTTAATCAAGCTAATGAGTAAATTGCGAAAATGCTGGTTTAATCCTTGGGTAACATCTTCCAAGGGTAAGCCAGTGGTTTGTATCTTATGGAGTACACCCATCATTCGGGAGGCATCTTTATCCGCAATGGCATTTGAATAGTTAAAAAAGATATCAATAGGAATGAGCCCAATCACCGTAGCNACATCATCAATTTGTATGGTTTCTCCAGAGAAAGCAATTACCTGATCCATGAGACTCAGCGCATCCCGCATACTGCCATCTGCCTTGCGGCTGATGGCTGATAAAGATTCTTCATCAGTAGATATNTTCTCTTCGTCTAATATCATGGATAATCGTTCGGAAATAGTGGACTCGGTGATTCGATTAAAATCAAATCTTTGACAACGGGAAATAATGGTTGATGGCACTTTGTGAATATCGGTTGTGGCCAAGATAAACTTTCCATGGGACGGTGGTTCTTCCAATGTNCGGAGCAGCGCATTAAATGCGGGATTAGTCAGCATATGCACTTCATCAATAATGAAAATTTTATAAGGAGCATTCATTGGAGCATATTTGATTTGCTCCCGAAGGTTTCGNATTTCATCAATACCTCGATTGGATGCACCATCNATTTCTAATACNTCCAGATTTCNNCCATCCGTGATTTCCTGACATATATTACATGCATTGCANGGTACACCCTCTTTGGATTCAGGACAGTTTAAAGCTTTCGCGATAATGCGCGCAGTGGTGGTTTTCCCCACACCCCGTGGACCGGTTAGCATATACGCTTGGGCAACGCGATCCTTTTTAAAGGCATTAATTAATGTTTGTGTCACATGGTTTTGCCCAATCACATCATCAAACGATTGGGGGCGCCATTTCAGGGATAAAACTTGGTAAGNCATTCTCTCTCAAGTAATGATGGCCGTGCACTTGCGGTTGTCAGACCTGGGGTCAATTTATGACNANTCAGTTAGCTCCATTTCANGNGTTCTCCGGCACATAANCCTAATCACCTACCGCTGCTCCCTTCCGGTCCTGACGGGGTTTAGTGTAAAACCATTGCGAAGAATTGAAACTTCAACACCACTTAACTTGCATAAAATGATCATTATCTGCCTGATGCAAGCATTAATCCTGCTATAGCGGATTGCAGGTTACAGGGCACCGCTAATTCCCCATCTAGCACGACCAAATTTTCAAATAATTATTACGGTGGAAATCTACCTGCTCTGACTGACGGGAAGCAATGGAAGAATCGGCGGCGCTAAAGGCGGAATGTAAGATGGGCGAAGTCTTATGGAAAATGGACACATACAACCTTCTCAAGATTAATCCTATTTCAGCACGACCATCTTCTTTGTCTTAATAAAGTCCTTGTTCTAAATCTGGTAAAAGTAAATTCCTGCCGATCTTGCGTTATTGAATCAATAAATTATTAC
>PAXB01000056.1 GCA_002715035.1 Fidelibacterota bacterium | reverse complement strand
TTTTATTCATTGGCAATTTTCCAATCATTGTCGCCCAGAGCATAGACTTTAGAATTCTTTTGTTTGTAGCCAATTCCTGCCCCCACAATGCCTAATACAGCTCCATCCACTGCAGCACACATTGGAACTGTTAAAGCCAAATAATGGAGATATCCCTCATAAGATCCTAATACAACGCCCACCGCGGCACCAACCAACCCTTCAGTCTTTAATCCTTTCAAGCCACGTTCTTTCATTTTCGTCCCGCTGACATAATGGATGGTGCTAACGTCACCCACAGGAAAAGATACATTTTCCATGCTAAGTGTCTGGCTTGCCACATCCACAGACTTGTAAGTATAAACATTATCATTAATAATGACCTGTACACCGGGCTGGATTACAAATGTATCATCACCTTTTTTCAGAATCAAGGAAATGTTGTTCTCGTCTCCATAAAGAAAAGGGCCGGAAAGTTGTATCGCCTCCGACTCGAGAAGTCCGATCAATAAAACTGTGGCGACAATACCGCTGATGAGAGATTTATTTTTATATCTCATAGCTTTCCTGTCGGTATTATGCTATTACTTTTCAGCGAATTTAATAGCGCAGCCCAAGGCACGGGTTTCTGCAACTGTTATCGTTTGACCATTCCCCACTGCCTGGATTGCATCCATCAAATATGTATTTTTTACTTTTTTAGGTTTGCGGGCATTATCATCAATGGCACCGCGGTAAACGAGTTTACCTTTTCCGTCAAATAAATAAATATGGGGTGTTTTAGTGGCGCCAAAAGCGGTGGCTAATTCGGCCCCCTTGTCAACTGTGTAAAGAAAATTGTGGCCGTATTTTTTGGAGAAATCACGCATATCATCCAGTCCTTCACCAATCTTAGCTCTATTTTTTGTATTGGGATTGATCGTGATAAAGCCAATCTTATTCTTTTTGCTAACTTCGGACAGGGAATTGTAACGATCCTGCCAGGCTACAACCCATGGACAATTATTACATGAAAAATTCACCAGTAAGCCGTTTTCCATTTTGACATCGTTTAAGGTCACCGTCTTTCCTGAAATATCGGTCATTTTAACATCACCCATTGGCATGGATGCACCAAGATCCAGTTCACCGGCAAAAGTAAAGGTCAGTAAAAANGCTAAAATTGTTGTTTGTTTAAGGTACTTAATCATGATNANACTCCNATTTTAATNTGNNTGATATTACGNTATATTTTACNACTTCACAAAANAAGGGAGGCATTTAAAGTAAATACTTCAGAACCGCTTTTGAAATTTGTATATCCTGAACAGCCACGCCGGTTAAATCTGCAATCGTAATNTGAGAATCAGACGTTCTCCCTGTTNTTTTTCCAGATATAANNTCNCCNANNTCCACCACATCATCCATGGAAAAATNATTCGATTTCAATGCTTGATGAATTTCNCCCCGAACTTCACATTGGGATTTACTATCCGCGACCACCAAATCCGCCTCCGTTAAAATGGATGGTACCAGTTCCTGTTTCNTTAAGGTATCGGAACCCATGGCGGTTATATGCGTCCCGGGATTTACCCGGCTTAATAAGGGGGTTTCACTGGANGTGCACGTTACAATCAATTGGCAGTTGTCNATCACATCATTTATATCAGTAGTAGTGGTAATCTCAAACCCGGCGTTTTTCATTTCCGATTGATATTTCAGCAGGGATGTTTCACGCCTTCCCCACACTATCACATTTTTGCAATCAATGATACTGTTGAGATATTCCAATTGCATTTTCGCCTGGAGACCTGTGCCTACAATTCCAATATTATTTACGATTTTGGGNGATAAATATTTTGCACAAATGGCACCAGCTACTGCAGTCCTCACATCGGTGAGGTGTGCTTCATCTTTCAGGATGGCCATGGGTTCGCCGGTTTTCTGATTAAATACCAGCATCATGCCATTCCCGTTTGGTAGTCCCCTATCTGAATTCCGTGGAAAACCAGAGGCAATTTTAATCACATATACATCATCATTTTTNATATATCCATATTTGATATGTACATCTCCGGGCGGCGACTCGAATTGCAATTCTCCCACAGGCGGCACCACAACGTCACCACGGGTATAGGCCACAAATCCCGCTTCAATCTCTTTCATGAGATCAACCTTTGGNAGAACAGATTTAATTTCAACCAAGTTGATAATTCGCATTATAGTATGCTCTTTAATACTTCAGAACTGATATTCCCACCGCACATGACGATTACGACCGTCTGGCCATTGAGTTTATCTTTTTGTTTCATAAATCCAGCAATGGCAGCTCCGGCTGCCCCTTCGATGAGTTGATGATGTTTTTCCACGCCGATGCGAATACCATCGGCGATTTCGTCCTCCGTCACCAATATAAATTCATCAANGATTCTTTGGCATAATTCAAATGTAATAGAACCCATTTCAACGCCGCCAGCTGTACCATCGGAAAGGGTCGGGTCTGAAGGTAAATCCAACTGTTTCTCCGCTTTTATAGATTCATACATGACACAGGAGTTTTTCGGCGAAACGGCAACCATTTTTACATTTTTCTGAACGGATTTCAAGTATCCTCCAACCCCACAAATCAACCCGCCGCCGCCCACGGACACAAATACAGAATCGATGTTTTTTAAATCTTGATCTATTTCATAACCCATGGTACCCTGACCGCAAATGATGGCTGNATCATTATAGGGAGAAATATAAGTTGCGCCAGTTGTTTTGGAAATTTCCTGAGCCCGTTCTTCTGCAATGAGGCAATCATCCCCATGGTATTCTACTTTGCCACCCAAATTCAAAATATTATTCACCTTATTTTTATGGACGATTGTGGGTACCACAATTTTACCATCAATCCCAAGTAAAGACATTGCCAGTGAACATGCAGCACCATGATTTCCTGTGGAGGCGGTTACCACACCTTTTTCCTTTTCTGTTGCACTTATAGAGGTCATTTTACTAACAGCACCACGAAATTTGAATGAACCGGTTTTCTGAATATTATCCAGTTTTAGATAAACATTCCCATCGATGAGGTTGCTCAAATAGGGGGAATGCTCCAAAGGTGTTTTTCGGATATATGATTTTGACCGATGATAGGCTTTGATCACTTCTGTTGGAAAATCGATCATAGAGATTTAAATATAGGTGTAATGCGCTCCAATGCTGCCTCAAGATCACTTTGTTTGGCACCATAACCAAACCGGAGATAATGATCCATGCCATACCAATCCCCCGCCACCAGCATGACACTGGCTTCTTCCCGCACCTTTTCGANCAGTTTGGTTGAATTGATATCCCAGTCATACCCCACAAATGCCATGGCACCTGCTTCCGGTGGAATAAACCGCATTTTACTATCGAATTCGGATATCCAATTTTGGAATAGACCTAAATTCGCAGTTAAGGCATCCCGGATCCGGTTTAATGTTTCCATCCGGCGAGTGGGATGCAGTACATGGGCCGCAATGATATCGCTCATTCGCCCTATAGCAATAGACGTATAATCATGAGTTGCCCAGCATTGTTGGATNTAATCCGAATTGGCAACAGACCAACCAATTCGNAATCCTGGGAGTCCGTACGCTTTGGAAAGTCCACAATTCACAATNGTTTTGTCATATCCCAAATCCCAGAAAGACGTGCATTCCTCACGATTTAGCTCCGCNCCGCGATAGACTTCATCCNNTAATATCCATGCACCTACANCNTNGGCAATTTCACCAATTTNATGCACCGTTTCTTTCGGCANCACAGCACCAGTGGGATTATTGGGATTGCAAATACANATCATTTTGGTTTTTTCAGATACAAGGTTTTTTAATTCATCCAAATCAGGCTGCCAGTTCAAGGATTCGTGGAGGGAGAAAGTTTTCACATTGACTCCCAATCCTCTGGCGAAGCCGTAAATCTGGAGATAATTAGGTACCATATAGACCATTTCATCGCCTTTTTCTAACAAGGACATAATGGCGACCATATTGGCTTCAGCAGAACCGTTGAAGGCCTGAACATTGTCAGGGGTAGCACCGGGATAAATAGAAGCGATAGACTGCCTCAATTCTGGGGATCCTTCTGTAAATCCATAGGTAAGTTCTGTATTCTCGATCTTTTCGATGAAATTGCTTGAAAATAGTGATTTTAATGTCCCGGGATGAATGCCACTCTNAGATAAATTATAATCTACCTTGTTCTCCCAANTGGATTGCTGACGCTCTAACTGGAATGGTTCAAATTTCATGATTCAATTGCTTTCTTTATGGCTGATTCAAAACGGGTCTTATCCTTTTCCATTTCCCAATGATCTGTTATATTGCCATTTTTATCAAAAACAATCGTGAACGGAAGTGCCCCTGACCAATCATCATTTATGGCACGGATGAAATTATTATCGTTCCCTTCCTCTTTGATAAAGGTTACNCCTTTCACACCTTGTTTTTCAAGAAAGGCAATGGCTCTATCTTTATNGTCCATCCAATCGGTTGTGACAAAATAAATTTTTATTCCGTTATCTTTATATTTATTCGACAGTTCGACAATCATTGGAAATTCTTTCAAACATGGGGCACAAGTGGTGGCCCAAAAATTGACTAAGACAGCTTCCTTTCCTTTATGGGTNGCGATCTGTTNATGCAGCGCCGCCGCATNAACTGTTTNCANTTGGAAATCCGATTGACTGCACCCCAAAANAGCNATAAATAATANGGGTAATATTTTTTTCATTTTTNNNTCANTTAGAGACGCNATTNATCGTGACTCTANATGAATTAATTTCCAACGATAAAAACAGCATTCCCAAACAATAATTTTCCATTACGCCAGAATGCTCTGAACAAAGGGTTGTCGGCTAAATACACCACGTTGCCCCGGCCCATACTTTCTACGCCAAACACCATGGATTCTCGAAAATTCTCCTGAGCCTTAATCCCCACAAATCCGCTGACCAATGCAGTGGAATCGTGGGTGACTCCCACATTCCAACCATCGGGTAAAAATGCATAATGATGATTCCGAATTCTTAAGGAAAAATAATCGTCTCCATATCCAAACGCCAGTGGATGGGNCGGGTCCATTTCAATTTTGACGATGGAACCGTAGGCATTATCANTAAGACGGTCCCGCNGTCTATCTTTATAGGATTTTAACCGTTNAGCCAATTTCCGCTTTTTATTTTTTTCCTNAGANGCTTTCTTTTCATCTTCTGTGGCNAATCTTTTTAATCCGAATCCATCCTTATCCACAAATTGNTCCATGGCCGAATCCATCAGAATTAATCGNCCGCCTTTTTTCACCCAGCCGCGCAGTTCATTCACTGACTCCTTATTTATATAACCATGANTGCCTGAGGAAAGGATAATGACATCAAAATCATGTTTGGGAATACGGTTAAAATAGTCACTATCAATNACGGTAATAGGNAACTCAATTTGCCGCTCAAAGAAATGCCACACTTCGCCATAACGGTAACTGCTTACACCCTCCCCGGAAACCAATCCGATTTTCGGCGCTTTCACCACCCGCATAGATGACGAGCCAAAATCTTTTCCTTTTGTCACAAAACCTGTACTTGCCANTGTCAAATTCCGATGATTTTCCAGAGCTGTTTTCTGGATAATATGATCAAAATTCTTTCCCAGTTTTTCATTCCCTTTTCGCGTAATAACCAACGTACCACTATCAAAAGTTTTACCGTTTAATTCGAAAGGTTCTTCTGTTACCCGAACAACTACATCATTTTTAAATAGAACCGATAAAAATTTAACATCCCAAATTCCCTTCCANGGAAGGATATAGGCATAGGGAACACCTGAAGGTTTTTCAGTTTTTGAGACAAATCGTTTCGCTGTGGACATTTTGACATCACTTTTAACTGCAACCGCATCCAAGCCGTAAACATAGGGTATGGCCCATGCGGTGAGATCATAAGTCAATGTGTCCCTTAAGGTTGTTTNGGGCTCAAACAAAACCTGAACGAGCACGGACTTCGATTGGTTGGCAGAAATAACCAAATCGCCCACATTTGTTTTCACAGAACCGGTTTTCCCCGTTTTATAGTTAAATCCTTTATAGGATCGACTGGCACTGGCTGTACCATACTGGATTCCATTTTTATCCAACCAACCCTGAAGATCATTCAGTTTATCTATATGATTGGATTTTGAAATAATATACGTGTTGTATTCACCCTTTGGATTATTCTTCCCTTCCGAGAAAAACTTCACAAATTCGTCTACAATGCGATTGACATTTTGAGACGCTACCTCAACGGTGGACAATCCTGTTGTATAATGATGGGTAATCCGATCCAAAAGCGTCAGGGTATCTCCATCTTCCGTTTCAATCGCAAGGCCGCCGCGACTGTGGCCTGCCTGTTCGTAAGTCATCCCAATGGCTCCGTTATATGTGGGATAAGTATCCCCATAACTGGGGTAAAGNAGATCAAAAACCTCTTTTGTGAAATAGAGCCAATTGTTCTTGTCAAAATACTTGGCGTGATTTTTTCCAATCATGGTTTGGAGTTCNCGCTGCCAATCCGTGATATATTCATGNAATGGTTCTGCCGCCGGNGCAAAANAATAGGGGCTGTTTATTCCTTGTTCGTGAAAGTCCACATGGANATGGGGCAGCCACTGGTTATACAATTTGATCCGCGAATCTGATTCCGTTTGCGTCTGCCATGCCCAATCCCGGTTCAGATCAAAATAATAATGATTGGTTCGTCCTCCCGGCCAAGGTTCCATATGTTCTCTGGATACTGGATCTGCATCGGGCCAGCGGTTTCCGGTCATGCGAAACCAATGGGTATATCTGTCCCGTCCATCAGGATTAATACATGGATCAAGGATTACCACGGTATTTTCCAGCCACTTTTGCGTGTCTCGATTGGTTGGGTCTGCCAAAGCGTGAAGTGTTTTCATGGCTGCTTCCGTGGAATTGGCTTCATTTCCGTGCACATTATAGCTGAGCCAGACAATACCAACCTTTTTTCCCGAAGGCTTTCCTTTCANCATACCAGCCCNTTTTAGGTTATCCCTGCGAATCTNGTCCAGATTCGCCATATTTTCTGAACTGGAAACAATTGCAACCAACAGGGGACGCTGCTCGTATGTTTTTCCGTAATGTTGAAGGGTTACATTCGAACGGGATGCCGCCACATGCTCGACATAAGATACCACTCGATGGTGATAGGTAAATTGATCTCCCAGGTTATAACCCAGAAATTCCCCGGGTGATTTGAGATCACCTGCAAACAGAATAGAAAAAATGAAGAAAATATTGATTGACGCTTTACGCATAAACACTCCTGCTTAAATTAGGAGCAGAACTTAGGGTTACTTCTTATAAGACAGAAAATAAAATCATGATAAAAAAAAGCCCCTCATCTTTCGATGAAAGGCTATAACAAAGGAGGATCTTTCGATCGTATAAAAAGTTTTTTTAGACTTTTTTCCCGTCAGCTCTCATTCGATTTAACACTTTACGAATACCGATTTTATCAATCAGCCGTAAGCCCTGCGTCGATACATTGAGGGTAATCCAGCGATTTTCATCCGCCAGCCAAAATCTTTTTTTCTGAAGATTAATATCAAACCGACGACGGGTTTTATTGTGAGCATGGCTCACATTGTTCCCGAACATGGGTTTTCTTCCTGTTACATCACATTGTCTACTCATAATTTCCTAAAAACCTGTTTTTATTGTCCAATAAAGCCTGCAAATATAATTCAATATTTGAGAGACATCAAATATTTTAATTGGGGATATGGTGTACTATTTTAGGTAGATATCACTACAGTTTGCAATTAGAACAATCAAGAGGGTTTCCCCTTTATTTCTTTCTCTCAAACGCTGCTTCCATCAGCACCCATAAATTTGGATCCAAGATAATCTTTTTTGGCTCAGTATCCACTTTAATCGTGAAGGAATTCCTTTTCTTATTCACCTGAATCGTTTCAATTACAGGCGTCGTCTCCCCCGGTTTATAAATACCAATCTGTAATGGCATCTTAAATAAATAACCATCATTCTGTACCTGGTCCAATGTGATTTTTACCGTACCATTTTTGTATTCCCAACTGCCTGCATATTTTAAGGTACCGCCACCATTAAGCCATTGTTTGAAAAATCCAGATAAATCCATGCCGGAGGCCTCTTCCATTTCCCGGCGAAAATCATCCGTGGTAGCATTGAGATTTTGATACTTGGCATAATAGGATTGTATCCCTTCCCAAAAATTTACAGTACCCATAATGCCACGCAGCATGTGCAAAATCCAACTTCCTTTCTGATAAATCTGACCCGTGGTAACGTCTGCCATGTCCTTTAAATTGTCATGAACTATTGTGTAGTCGGGGTGCTTTTTATAAAATGCGTTTACGCGTTTTTGGCTTGATTTCAAGCCCTCAACAAATGCATCCCGACCATATTGGTGTTCGATAAAAAGCAAGGTGAAATATGTGGCAAAGCCTTCACTCAGCCAAATATCATCCCAATCATATTCTGTTACTGCATTGCCAAACCACTGATGGGCAATTTCATGAATGATAACGTTTCGCCACCGCACAGACCTTTTTCCCGTAACGGATTTATCACCGTAAAATATTGCTGTTGCAGATTCCATGCCGCCGCCCACACTATTGGACTGAATATTGGCGAGCTTTTCATAGGAAAATGGACCTATATAATCTGTATAAAATTCTAATACCTGTTTTGTCGGCTCAGCAAAATCATAAAACCCCGCGTCCCTATCCTGCTCATATACCCAGGTTTGAATTGATTTACCATCAAAGGTGTCTACATATTGAACTGCAAAAGGAGCGACGCCAAGGACAAAAAGCCATGGTGCGATGGGTACCGATTGTTTCCAATGGGTCAGCCGTTTACCATTGGGACCATCCGTTTCTTCTATTAATAATCCGTTGGAGATTACCTGATAATGGTTCGGAGCCGTGACCACAAATTCGCACATGGCTTTATCATAAGGATGGTCAATGAGCGGCAACCAATGCCGGGCTTTATTGGGCCAGTTGTTACTAAAAAATGTACGATCACCATATTTATTATCGGCAATTTTAAATCCACCCGCAGGAACTCCTCTGTAAGAAATTATGTACTGACTGCGCTGATTCACCGATGATGGCACCGGCAGTTTAATATACAATTCATCATTTTTATGTTTAAAAGTCAATACATCACCATTGGATGTTACCCGGCTGACTTTCATCCCTTTACCCTTCTGTACATTTATCAGATCAAGGCGAAGTTCCTTAATTCCTTTTTCCAAGTAACGAATATCCACCTTGGATTCACAAATAATCTCATCGGTTTCGTCGGATAATTCAATATTGAAAATATAGTTTATGGCATCGATCTTGGGATTTTTTGGATAATTGTCTATGGGCGCGGAAATTCCNGCAGAAAAATTGCATATGATGATGATAAGAATAAATTTCATATTGTCAGCCTTCATTAAATTCATTTATTAAGGGGCAACGACTTTGCCGGGCGAAATTGAATCAGCCCTTTCTTCTTCATTGCACGTTCGATGTCATTCAGAAGAAACACCATAGCATTCTATGGCAATGACAGATTCGCAAACTTACTGATAAAAATAATTAAAATGCAGAAAAAGTGGAAATATTTGTTTATTCAATCTGCAATGACTNATTCTTTTCAATATTGAATTAAATTTACCCATGCAAATCGGAAGTATAAAAATAGATATACCCATCCTCCTCGCCCCCATGGCGGGCGTAACGGATTATCCTTTTCGGGTTTTATGCAAAGAACAAGGCGCCGGTNTTGTGTANTCCGAATTTGTTTCCGCCCACGGAATTATTAGAGAAAATGCCAAAACCTGGCATATGATTGAATTCACCGATTTCGAACGACCCATTGGAATTCAAATATTTGGCGACTCCCCGGAAGTCATGGGCAAAGCGGCCCGGATGGTGGTGGATAAATTTTCTCCAGATATTCTGGATATAAATTATGGATGTCCCGTACCCAAAATCACCAAACGGGGTGCAGGCTCTGCAGCCCTNCGGGACCTTTGTCTCATGGATGATATTACATCCGCAGTGGTTGAGTCTATCCCAAGCGTTCCAGTTACGGTAAAAATGCGTGCAGGTTGGGATGCAAAATCAATTGTTGTTCCTGAAGTAGGGCCAAGGTTAGAAAAAATTGGTGTTAAAGCCATTGCCCTCCATCCGCGAACCACGAAAGAAAAATATAANGGTACCGCCGATTGGATACGAATTAAAGAATTAAAAGATGCAGTATCTATCCCAGTCATCGGGAATGGAGATATTAAATCACCACAAGATGTGATGCGTATGTTTGAAAAAACGGGATGTGATGGTGTGATGATCGGTCGGAGTGCTTTGGGAAACCCCTGGTTTTTCAAAGAGGTGATTGCCTTATATAAAGGAGAGCCAATGCCTATTCCTCCCACCATAAGCGATAGGGCAGCTAAATGTTTGAGACATTTAGATCAAATGGTAAAGTTTCATGGCGAAAGGATTGGCAGCAATCTCATGCGCAAACATTTTGGATGGTATATCCGTGGATTTGAATCTGCAGGTGCCATTCGGAAAGCATTGGTCACTGCTTCTGATAAGGATGAAATGGTTGATATTTTGGAAACGATTAATTAATAANNATTTATTAACTTTCGTAATGATTTCATATTTTCAANCACTTTTCCATCATCCATTTCTCATCACCCATTTTCCANACCCAACGGAGGCGGGCCAAANATTCCTTTTCCAATCCTTGAATCCTCCCTTTTTCCCCAATAAATTCACAAGCTTTTTTTGATCTTAAAATTTTAATTAAAGGAGTCCAATATGCAAAATGCAAAAGCCATGGTTCCAAAGCCCATCAANGAACCNGTATTATCCTATGCCCCCGGTACCCCAGAGCGTGCAGCTCTAAAATCCANGATAANAGAATTAAAATCTCAGGAAATTGAAGTTCCAATTATTATTGGGGGCCAAGAAATCAAAACGGGNGATATGGGNGAAATGCGTATNCCCCACGATCACAAACATCTCCTGGGGCGATTTCATAAAGCAGGTGAAAAAGAAGTAAAAATGGCCATAGAAGCTGCCATGGATGCCTGGGNAACTTGGTCAAAGATGCCCTGGGAATCCCGGGCGGCGATCTTTAATAAAATGGCTTCAATTCTTCAGCGNCATGGAGAACAAACCATCAATGCATCCACCATNCTTTGCCAGAGTAAAAATGCCTATCAGGCGGAGATAGATGCATCCTGCGAAATGATTGATTTTTTGAATTTNAANAGCTGGTATGCCCAAAATTTATATAGTCANCAACCCACCTATTCCCCTNATGGCATGTGGAATCGTCTTGAGCATCGCCCATTNGAAGGNTTNNTNTTNNCNGTNTCACCNTTNAACTTTACGNCNATTGGCGGTAACCTNACCGCNGCACCAGCNCTCATGGGAAATGTGGTATTGTGGAAGCCCGCCTCCAGTGCGGTGTACAGTTCGCACTTTATGATGCAATTGTTTATAGAAGCAGGTGTTCCCGATGGTGTTATCAATTTCATTCCCGGTTCCGGTCGTGATGTGGGTCCAAATGTATTGAAAGATCCAAACCTCGCAGGCATCCATTTTACAGGATCCACTTCAGTATTTCAGGGGATGTGGAAAACCGTAGGGAAAAATATTTCTAACTATAAATCTTACCCAAGAATTGTGGGGGAAACTGGCGGTAAAGATTTCTGTATTGCCCATGAATCATCTGATGTAGACGGATTGGCCACAGCCATGGTTCGCGGTGCCTTTGAATATCANGGACAAAAATGTTCTGCACTNTCNCGNACGTATATTCCCACGAATATATGGCCGGAACTGAAGGAAAAATANCTGGCCCAGGTTGATGCCATTAAAATGGGTGATCCGGAGGATTTCTCCAACTTTATGAATGCGGTTATCGATCAATCTGCTTTCGATTCCATTACTGACTATATTGATGGGGCGAAAAAAGCAGCCGATGCTGAAATCATCTCCGGTGGAAATTATGATGATGCCAAAGGATACTTTATTGAGCCCACCACTATTTTGACTGATAACCCCAAATATATNACCATGTGTGAAGAAATTTTTGGACCAGTTCTAACGATTTATCTATATGATCCAAAAGATTGGAAAGCCACATTGGACTTGGTGGATTCCACCTCCCCTTACGCTTTAACTGGATGTGTATGGGGTCGGGATCGTGAAGCGGTGAATGAAGCATCTCTACGGCTTACCCATGCGGCCGGTAATTTTTATATCAATGATAAACCATCTGGTGCCGTTGTNGGTCAGCAGCCCTTTGGTGGTAGTCGCGCCTCCGGAACCAATGATAAGGCAGGATCCATGTTTAATTTAGTTCGGTGGATAACACAGCGAACCATAAAAGAAACGTTTGATCCACCGAAAGACTTTTCATATCCATTTATGGATGAAGCCTAAATTGAATGCAAAATAATTCTATACTGATTCAAATTACATCATGCAAAAATCAGTCATCATCGCTCTGGGCGGAAATGCCATTTCTCCAAAAGGCGAAGCGGGAACCATTTCTGAACAATTCGCCCACACCCGGGAGAGTTTAAATGCCATTATGCACTTTGTGGCCTTGGGATATCATATATGCATCACCCATGGAAACGGTCCCCAAGTTGGCGATGAATTATACCGTATGGCACTCACCTATGATGAAATACCGCCATTGCCTTTGGGGTTGTGTGTGGCAGAAACCCAAGGGTCCATCGGGTACATGATTCAGCAATCCTTACAAAATGCTTTAAAACAAAAACACATTGATCGGGAAGTAGTGACTTTAATTACCCAGACCATTGTGGATCCTCATGACCCCTCCATCAAAAACCCGTCGAAATTTATTGGTCGTCACTACACAAAAGAAGATGGCAAACAAATGGCTGAAAAATTTGGATGGTCCATTAAGAAGCAGAATTCAAGTGAATGGCGGCAGGTGGTCCCCAGTCCCGTCCCCCAATTTATTGAGCACGGAAAATCCATTCAAACATTGGTGGATCATGGCATTATCGTCATCGCATCCGGCGGTGGCGGTATTCCAGCCTATTGGAATGAAAGTGGAAATTTGGAAGGGCTGGATGCAGTTGTAGATAAAGATTTATCCGCCGCATTATTGGGACGCGTAATTAAATCCCATGAATTGTGGATTATTACGGACGTGGATCGGGTATGTCTTTATTATGGCACTGACAAAGAAAAACCAATTAATGAAATGACCGTCTCAGAAGCAATACAATATACAGATGAAGGTCATTTTCAAGCGGGAAGCATGGCACCAAAAATTCAGGCAGCTTTATATTTTTTACAATACCACGGGGATAAAGTCGTCATCACATCTATTGATGGAATTACGGAAGCAATTAACGAAAATAACGGAACAATAATCAGGAATTAAACAATGAAAATTCACGAATATCAGGGGAAAAATATATTTAAAAGCTATGGCATCCCCATTCAGGATGGATATGTTATAGAACATATTGAGGATGCATCCAGCACCATAGAAAAAGTACAAAAAGACTTCAATTCGGATGCGGTTCTGGTTAAAGCACAGATTCATGCTGGTGGTCGGGGAAAAGGCGGTGGTGTAAAATATTCACCGACTGCAGAAGAAGCATTAGCCAATGCCACCAATATCCTCGGGATGAATTTGGTGACCCACCAAACCGGCGCGGAAGGGCAAAAAGTCCGTAAAGTGTATATCACTGAAGCATTGGACATAGAAAATGAATATTATTGTGCCATCACCCTGGATCGTGGAAAAACCAAAGATGTATTTATGGTTTCTACCGAAGGTGGCGTCGAAATTGAAAAAGTCGCGGCTGAAACTCCGGAAAAAATAATTAAAGTCTGGATTGATCCATTGGTTGGGATAAAATCCTATCAAGCAAGAAAACTAGCATTTGGATTAGAACTCACCGGTGAGGCATTTAAAACCGCCGTTAAAGTATTCGTGAATTTGTATAAATGTTATCAGGGTACGGATGCTTCGTTGGTAGAAATTAATCCCCTAATCTTATCAAAAGATGGTCGGATTATTGCCTTAGACTCTAAATTTAATTTTGATGATAATGCCCTGTATCGCCATCCTGATATAGCTGGACTACGGGATAAAAATGAAGAAGACCCCACAGAAGTAGAAGCAAGTAAATTTGACCTAAACTATATCAAACTGGATGGGAATGTGGGCTGTATGGTGAATGGTGCCGGGCTTGCCATGGCCACCATGGATATCATCAAACTGGCAGGTGGCGATCCGGCAAACTTTTTAGATGTTGGGGGCGCTGCCAGTGCTGAAAGTGTGAAAAATGGTTTTAAAATCATTTTATCCGATGACAACGTAAAAGCAATTTTAATCAACATTTTTGGCGGCATTGTCCGATGTGATCGCGTGGCCAATGGCGTCATCCAAGCGGTGAAAGAATTGGGGTTAAAAGTACCGGTGGTGGTTCGGTTAGAAGGAACCAATGCAAAGGAAGCCAAAACAATTTTGTCCGAATCAGAATTCGCAATCACTCCAGCAGACGATATGAAAGATGCTGCACAAAAAGTGGTTGATGCCGCATTGAAAAATTAGGGAAATTATCAAATGTCTATATTAGTCAATAAAAATACACGAGTGGTTGTCCAGGGAATAACGGGATCAGAAGGAACATTCCATGCCACCCAAATGCTGGAATACGGTACCAACATTGTTGCCGGCGTTACACCGGGAAAAGGCGGACAATCAGCAGTAGATGGAAAAGTGCCTGTTTTTAATTCAGTAGAAGACGCAAAGAATGAGGCGGATGCTAATGTATCCATCATTTTTGTTCCACCTCCTTTTGCAGCAGAAGCCATTATCGAAGCATCAGATGCCGGGATTGAATTGGTTGTATGTATTACGGAAGGCGTTCCAGTTCAAGATATGGTAAAAGCTAAAAGAATTATTGATCAAAACAATACGCGATTGGTGGGCCCGAACTGCCCGGGAATCATCACCGTTGATGAGTGTAAATTAGGTATCATGCCCGGATTTATTTGCCAAAAAGGAAATGTGGGTGTGGTATCCAAATCCGGTACGCTCACCTACGAAGCAATTGGACAGTTAGGAAATGTTGGTTTAGGCCAAACCACGGCCATCGGCATTGGTGGAGATCCCATTATTGGCACCTCCATGATTGACGTTCTGGAATTATTCGAAAACGACCCTGAAACAAAAGGGGTGGTGATGATTGGTGAAATTGGTGGTCAAATGGAAAATGATGCTGCACGGTGGGCCAAAAAGAATATGACCAAACCCATTGTAGGATTTATTGCAGGACAGACTGCGCCTCCTGGCCGTCGGATGGGCCACGCCGGTGCCATCGTTTCTGGCGGAGATGATACGGCTGAAGCAAAAATGCGGATTTTAACTGAAAATGGCATTGCCGTTTGTGAGTCTGTAGCAGATATTGGTGAAAAAATGAAGAAAGCATTAAACACTTAAGGAATATAATAGAATGAACAATCGAACATTTGCCATGATAAAACCGGATGCAGTACGAAATGGGTACATGGGTAAAATTCTGGATAGAATCATTGAAGCAGACTTTAAAATTCTTGGCGCAAAATTAATTCGAATGACGAAAGCACAAGCGGAAGGTTTCTATGCCATTCATCGTGAACGGCCTTTTTTCCAGGAACTCACTACATTCATGTCATCGGGTAAAGCGATGGTGTTGGCGCTGGAGAAAGAAAATGCTGTCTCTGCATGGCGAGACACCATTGGTGCGACCAATCCTGCAGAAGCAGTTGATGGCACAATTCGAAAAGATTTTGCCACTTCATTGGGAGAGAATGCCGTTCATGGTGCAGATAGTGACGAGAATGCTGCCATAGAAATTGGATTCTTTTTTACGAACAGCGAATTAATTTCGAACGAGTAAGCGGATTTGAAAAACCATCTAGTAATAGTTGCATTTTCCCTTCCGTTCCTTCAAATTCCGAGTCAGGCATTGACCTTTCCATTGAAATGATGGCAAAAACAATATCCATATTCAGTCTTTTTATCCTTTTAGTCTTAACCGGCTGCGGGAAAAGTAACCCAACGGCAACGGTGGGTGATTATATCACTGTAAACGCAGAAATTCCGGAAGAGAGTCAGGATCTTGATTTCATATGGGAATTGACAAATATTCCTGGTGATAGCGAATTAGNTAATTCTCAACTCACCTCTGGCGAACTCAATGCATCCGTCATGTTCATTCCTGATGTGGCCGGTACCTATAGTATAGAAGTATCTGTATTTCAATATAATGACGAAATCAGCACCCAATCCTTTTCTTATGATGTCATTGGAAAAGAATTATCAGACAATACAGAAGAAGTTGTGGAAGCAGAGAGTCCGGAAGAAGAGGAAGATGCTGTTTCCGAATTGATGGTCGAAAACAATGAACCGAAATGGTATGANTCTGAATCCGTTGCTCAAGTGGTTGCTGAAGCAGACCAAAATATTCCCGAGCCCAAAATGGAAGTGACGGAACCTGAACCAACCCCGAATCCAATACCTCCCCCACCGCCGGCACCAAAAAAGAAAAAAACCAAATCCAAAACACGGGGAATGTCGATTCCCTATGATAAAGAAAGATTCACCATTCAGATTGCATCCAAAAAATTCTTAGAGGATGCTAAAAAAGTAGCTGCCAATTTGATTGATGCCGGATATGATGCCTATATACAAAAAGCTGTGTTTAAANAAACAAACGAAATTTGGTACCGCGTTCGCGTTGGCAGTTATGATAAACGNGATACTGCCGTGGCNGTNGCAAAATCTTTATCCAGTACAAGACCGGAACCGGCATGGGTAGATTATGTTCGTTATGAAAATTAAATCAATTAAATAGAGGNAATTATGGAACCAATGAACCTTCATTTTGATGTAAGAGATATTTTTCGTGCTCCTCGTCTGGCTCTTAGTGGTAAAAAAATATGGATATTTTTATCTGCCAATGTGATTGGATATGTTGCTTATTTTATTCTGAATTACATTGCAATGGCCTTATCTGGTGTATCTTTTGGGGAAACCTGGGCAACCCAAGGTCTGTACCCCTGTGCATATACCGTTGAAGTATCCTGGTTTGCATGTACACTTTTTTGGGTTGGCGTTATCGTATGGATTGTAGCCATTCATCTGGCATGCACAGCCGTTGCAAGGGTCACTTACAAACAATTAAAAGGCGATGAATTTTATTCCTCAGATGACGCCTGGAAATTCGTTAGAAAGCATTGGCATCCTGTTGTTTTTACTTTTGTATCTATGGCACTTATTCTGGCATTCTTTGTTGGGATGGCAGCCCTATTTGCTCTATTTGGTAAAATTCCATATTTAGGCGAATTCTTATTCGCACTCCCCTATTTGCTCTATTTCTTTGGTTCCGTTTTCACAGTGTATACGGCGATTGTATTTCTGGTCTCCCTCATTTACACACCAGCAATTGTGGGCACCATCGAAGAAGATACCATGGGAGCCGTTTTCAATAGTTATTCTGTGACCTGGAGTCAGCCATGGCGCATTATTTTTTATCATATCATCTTGCTCCCTCTTGCTGGCTTATCTGTCGGAATCTTTAAATTCGTTCTGTTCTACGGATTTAAACTTGTCAATATGGTTTTTGGCCACGAAATGCTTATGGGAGAAAAATTATCCAATATAATGGGTTCAGCTGCCCAAACAGTATGGCCCCAGGAATTATTCACTTCAATCGCAAATGCATGCGCTAGTTCCGGATTCTGCTGTGGAGTATGCTCTATCGGTAGTAAAATGTTAAACGATTTTTATACTTGTTTTATTCCCGCATCATCAGGGAGTTTATCCGGTACAGAATCTGCTGCTGCATTTATTGTGGGCATATTTTTATTTCTCATTACGTTGTCTTTCTTTTCATATTTTCTATCAATTCTGTCTGTCGGGGAAACGATTATGTTTACCATCTTCCGTAAAAAATCTGACGATGATAATATACTCGACAGAAAAGACGAAGAAGAATTGGAAGAAGAGGACGATGAAGATAATGAGTTTAATTTCGATGATGATGATTCAGATTCCGCAGATTCCCAGGAATCTGACACTGACGATTCTGAGACCGAGGGTAAGACTCCGCCTGTAGAATAAATCAGTATCCTTTTTCAAATAAATTTCGTTATTGAAATAGCTTTGGTAGGGTACAAAATTAAAGAGTAAATTTCTTGGCTAAAATGAAGCTATTTAGGTCGGATTTAGAAAAACATATTTCCAACCAGCTTTTTGAAATTTCAACAGACTCTCTGAATCTGGATGACATTCAAGTGGTCGATGATACATTATCCTGTACCCTATCTGTGGAACATGCTCCCAATGGGTACCGAGTTCATGGGTCATTGGGCGTCACATTTATCGAAAAATGNGATCGATGTCTCACCAGAATTGATGAAATACTTGAATCGTCTNTAAACCTAATTTTGACGGATAATGAAGCATTGCTNAACGATGANAATATGNANGTAATTCATTTTTCTGATTCGGAAGAGTTNATTGATTTAAGTCCCATTATTCATGACCTCATTCTTATTGAGGAACCTNTAAAAAGGTTGTGTAATGAAACATGCAAGGGATTATGTCCCAATTGCGGANNAAACCAGAATGAATCGCAATGTAATTGCGGTCCAAGGGAAGTAGAATCCNTATGGGGACACNTAAAAGATTTGAAACATAAAAATTTGGAGTAATCATGGCATTACCAAAAGGAAGACAATCAAAAGCGCGGAGCAGAAAACGCCGCACACATTATAAAACTGCAGCCGTTAGTACAACAGAATGTTCGCAATGCGGCCAACAAAAAATGCCCCATCGGGCTTGTCCAAACTGTGGCTATTATCGAGGACGACCCATTCTGTCAATTGCAGACTAATTTACTCATTTTGGAATGAAAATCGCTTTGGATGCTATGGGGGGCGACTTAGCCCCTCAGGCAGCTATTCAGGGAGCAATNAATACCTTGAAAAAAACAAAAGATAAAATCCACATNATTATTGTGGGTGATGANAATCAAATCAAATCTGAGTTGGGCGATTCAATTCCGGATCATATTTCTATCCACCACACCACCCAAATCGTAACCATGAATGATACGGGTTCAAAAGTATTGAAAAGAAAACCGGATTCATCCATTGTCCAAGGAATAAAACTTGTAAAGGATCAGAAAGCTAATGCATTTATCAGTGCCGGCCATACGGGTGCTGTCATGGCTACATCCCTGTTTCTTCTCGGTCGAATTCCTCATGTAAAACGACCGGCGCTCGGCGCCTATCTTCCTACCAAAAGTGGTGGGAAAATCCTTTGCGATGTGGGGGCCAATCCAGATGCAAAACCTATTCATTTGCTGCAATTTGCCATCATGGCTTCCATGTATCTGGATCATGTAGAGGGCATTAAAGATATAAAAATTGGCCTGATAAACATTGGAGCAGAGCCAACAAAAGGTTCTAAAATGTATCTTGAAACTTTTGATTTATTAGAAAAAGAACTTCCCAATTTTATTGGGAATGTTGAAAGTAGAAACTTATTTGATTGTGAAGCTAACGTACTTGTTTGTGATGGCTTTGTGGGAAACACCTTAATCAAATTTGCTGAAGGATGGATTTCAACATTCTCGAACATGATTAAACACAAAATCAAAGATAGAATGCGCTTTAAAATGGGTGCTTGGATGATTAAACCAGCATTAATTGATATCCAAAACCAATATGATTATGAAGAACATGGTGGCTCTCCCCTGTTAGGTGTGAATGGAATTTCAATAGTAACCCACGGAAGTTCGACTTCTAAAGCAATGATGAATTCAATTTTATTAGCCCAAAAATCAATTAATCGAAACTTGATTCAAGACATATCTATTGGCATTGACGAACATTTAGGCGCTCTTAGTTGAAAGCGAAAATCACAGCCACAGCCAGTTATTTACCGGAACGTATCCTAACAAATTTTGATCTGGAAAAAATGGTGGATACAAATGATGAATGGATCCGCTCCCGTACAGGTATTGAAACACGACATTTAGTCAAGGAAGGTGAAGCCACCTCAGATATGGGAACGCAAATTGCATTGCAGTTATTGGAAAAGTCCGGTAAAGATCCTGAGGAAATTGATTTGATTTTAGTCGCCACCAGCACACCGGATTATCTGGTTTGCTCAACGGCTGCTTTAACTCAGGATAAAATTGGAGCAAAAAATGCATGGGGGTTTGATATTGCCGCGGCCTGCTCCGGATTTATTTTTGCTATGGAAACAGCCTCGAAATTTATTGAGTCCGGCCGATACAAGAATGCGATTGTAATTGGTGCCGATACCATGAGTTCCATCATCGACTATACAGACCGCGATACCTGTGTCATCTTTGGTGATGGGGGCGGTGGTGTGCTATTGGAATCTTCTGACGATGATGTTGGCATTTTAGACTCAATCCTATATATCGATGGTAGTGGCAGCCGATATTTGAATGTCCCTGCTGGTGGAAGCGCCCATCCTACTTCAAAAGATACAGTTGATAAACGAATGCATTTTGTTCATCAAGATGGAAAACCAATTTTCAAATTTGCCGTGAAAAATATGGCCGACGTGAGTAAACAGATATTAGACCAAAATAAATTGACCGGAGATGACCTTAAACTATTCATTCCCCATCAAGCTAATCGCCGTATTATTGATGCAGCTGCAAAACGGTGTGGATTACCGGAAGATAAAGTTTTTATTAACATTCACAAATATGGCAATACCACGGCAGGTACCATACCAATCGCGTTGAATGAAGCTGCAGAATCTGGCCGTTTAGAACATGGAGATTTACTCTTATTGGCCGCATTCGGCGGTGGATTCACTTGGGGAAGCATGCTCATTCGATGGGGGGATGCTTAATGAATATTGCATTTTTATGTCCGGGGCAAGCCTCCCAAAAAGTGGGAATGGGATTGGATTTGTACGAAAATACGACATTAGGAAAAGATTATTTTGATCGGGCAAATGATATTATGGGATTGGATATTCAAGATATCATTTTTAATGGTCCGGAAGATACGTTGAAACAAACCCAATATACCCAACCGGCCATTTATATCGTCAGTGTGATTATTGGATTATTACTGATGGAAAAAGGCATTCAGCCCTCCTCTGCAGCGGGACATAGTTTAGGAGAATATTCAGCCCTCACTCTGGCAAAATCTTTTGACTTTGAAACAGGGCTAAAACTGGTAAAGGTTCGTTCAGAAGGTATGCATAATGCCGGAAGGCTGCATCCCGGAACCATGGCCGCTGTGATTGGGTTGGACGATAAAACAACCCGGGATATATGTGATCAATACACCAATGGAATTGTTGTTCCCGCTAATTTTAATGCGAAAGGGCAAGTGGTTATTTCCGGTGAAGTGGATGCGGTTCATGCGGTCATGCCGCTAATGAAAGATGCGGGCGCCATGAAAGTGATAGAACTCAATGTGAGTGGTGCCTTTCATTCACCATTGATGACTTCAGCAAAAGAAATCCTTTCTGAGATGCTTTTATCCATCGAAATTCAGGATAGTGAAATACCCGTTTATGCCAACGTTACGGCCTCTCCCATTACAACCGCAGATGATATTCGCCAATCCTTGATTGACCAATTAGAAAATCCAGTTCGATGGCATGAATCCATCACCCGATTAGTATCCGATGGTATGACCAGAGCGGTGGAAGTAGGCCCGGGTCGTGTCCTTCAGGGATTATCCCGAAGAATTGACCGATCATTGGATATGAGTGGTGTGGAAACACTTGAACAAATTGTAAGTTTTGACTATGTTTAAATTATCAAAAAAGGTTGCTGTGGTCACCGGAGCCTCTCGGGGTATCGGTAGATCCATGGCAGAAACCTATGCCCGTGCCGGCGCCCATGTGATTTGTGTCAGCCGAAATGAGGATGCACTTAATGTCGTCGCGGATGGAATTAAAAGCAATGGTGGATCTGCATCTGTTACAGCGATTAATGTATCGAATTTGGAAGAATTCCAAAATTTAATTAAAGACACCACCGACACATATGGATCCGTAGATATTTTGGTCAACAATGCGGGCATCACGCGAGACACCCTTATTGTGCGCATGTCGGAAGAGGACTGGGATACAGTTATTGATGTTAATTTAAAGGGTGCATTTAACGGAATTAAGGCAGTAACAAGAACCATGATGAAACAACGATTCGGCCGCATCATTAATATATCCTCCGTTGTGGGTCTGACCGGGAATGCAGGACAGGTAAATTATGCTGCTTCCAAAGCTGGTCTCATCGGACTCACCAAGGCAACCGCCAAAGAAATAGGATCCCGTGGTATCACCGTTAATTGTATTGCACCGGGATATATTGCAACTGATATGACGGGTCAAATGGATGATAAAGCGAAAGATTTACTCATTTCACAAATACCATTAGGACGCATTGGAAGTCCTGATGACATTGCCGCTACTGCCCTGTTCCTGGCTTCGGATGAAGCAGGATACATTACGGGGCAAACCTTTACGGTTGATGGCGGCATGGTCATGATTTAACTCAAGGAGACAACTATGTCCACAATCGACAAAGTAATAGAAGTCGTTATCGACAAACTGGGTGTTGAAGAAGATAAAATCGTACCAGACGCATCTTTCATTGATGATCTTGGTGCTGATTCCTTAGACACAGTGGAATTGATTATGCAGCTCGAAGAGGAATTCGGTATCGAAATCCCTGACGAAGATGCAGAAACAATTACCACCGTTAAAAAGGCTGTAGATTATATTGAAGCCAATCAATAGAAAATAATGAATAAACGTCGCGTTGTCATTACAGGNTTGGGCGTCTTGGCGCCGAATGGTAANTCCCTTACCCAATACTGGAATGCACTCATTTCTGGAAAAAGCGGTATCGGCCCAATTAAGGGTTTTGATGCGGAAAACCTGAGCGTAAAAATTGCAGGTGAACTTTCNGATTTCAATCCTGAAGATCATTTCAATCGAAAGGAAGTGGGAAAACTGGATCCATTTTCAATCTACGCACTGGTTACCGCACAGGAGGCTATTTCCCAAGCGGGCTTAAACAATGGCGACGTTAATAAGGANCGAATTGGTGTTATTATTGGAACGGGTGTTGGGGGAATTCAGACGCTTGAAAGTCANCATNGCGTCCTTTTGTCACGCGGTCAACGACGAGTCACCCCCTACTTCGTCCCAAAGTTCATTGCCAATATTGCNGCGGGCCAAATTGCCATTCACCATGGTTTTCAAGGCACCAATCATACGGTTATTTCNGCCTGTGCATCCGGCACAGACGCCATTGGCACAGCCGCCCGAACCATTCAATATGGAGATGCAGATGTNGTGATAACTGGCGGTACGGAAGCCAGTGTNACGCCACTAACTATTTCGGGATTTGCAAATATGAGGGCACTTTCCACACGGAATGATGATCCTACTGGTGCCAGCCGACCCTTTGATTTGGATCGGGATGGTTTTGTCCTCGGAGAAGGTGCTGCCAGTCTCATACTGGAAGATGCAGAACATGCGAAAGCAAGGGGCGCAGCCATTTTGGCTGAATTAGCCGGTTACGGTGCCACAGATGATGCTTATCATATAACGCAACCGTCTGAAGGTGGAAAAGGCGCAATCCGTGCCATGGCCAATGCATTAACAGATGCTGACCTTCACGTTTCAGATGTGGATTATATCAATGCACATGGTACTTCTACCCCATTCAATGATAAAACAGAATCGGCGGGCATAATTTCCTTATTTGGCGATCATGCACAAAATTTGAAGGTGAGTTCTACCAAATCAATGACAGGCCATTCTCTCGGGGCAAGCGGCGCACTTGAGGCCGTAGCTTGTGTACAAGCTATCCANGACAACATGCTTCCTCCAACGATTAACTATACAACCCCAGACCCTGAATGCACTTTGGATTATGTACCAAATAAAGCACAGAAAACCACTGTAAATGTGACAATGTCTAATTCATTTGGTTTCGGTGGACATAATGGTGTAATTGTCATTAAACGGTGGAATGAATAGCACGTGCCTTTATTTGACTTTTTATTCAAANCATTCAAAAGTCACCCGCTCTCCGAATTAGAAAAAATATGTCAATATCGGTTTCGAAACCGAAAATACCTCTATCAGGCGTTCACCCATCGATCCGTATCCAATGAACCACGCGAAAATTATGAACGGCTTGAGTTTCTCGGCGATGCTGTAATAGACATTGTAGTCAGTCGGGAACTCATGCGGGAATTTCCCGAAGGTGATGAAGGCATCCTTACCCAAAAAAGATCCGCCCTGGTTCAAAAATCTTTCCTGGCAACCATGGGACAATTACTAAGCCTTTTAGATTTTATAAAGATTGAACAAACGGTTGATTTGGAACAGGAAAAAATTGCGGTGAAACAATCGGCCAATTTATACGAAGCACTCGTGGGGGCAATCTTTCTTGATGGTGGATTTGAACCCACAAAAAAACTGATCCTTAATTCCATTTGGACCCATCGGCATGAGGCATGGAAATCAGTCAATCATAAAGGGCAGCTCATAGAGTTATGTCATATGAAGCAACTTAAGAACCCTAAATTCCTAGTGACAGATGTATCGGGTCCGGATCATCAAAAATTATTCGAAGTACATGTTAAAGTTGGGGAAGTCGTTTATCCCAGTGGAATTGGTACAAATAAAAAAACCGCCGAACAACATGCGGCACAAAATGCCATGGAGGCACTACAAAATTAATTTTCTATTTTATTAATTTTATCCCGAATACGGGCAGCCATTTCATATTCTTCTTTATCAATGGCTTTTTCAAGCTGCCGCTCTAATAATTTAACTTTGGGTTCCCCTTGAATATCTTCTTCTACATTGTCTAAATCCTCTTCCCAGACAATTGCCTCATCCATCACTTCTTCAGCAACCATAATAGGAGCATGCATTCGAAGCGCAACTACCAATGCATCACTGGGGCGCGAATCTATCTGCCGATGCCCAATTTTTTCAACCTGTATATCCAGAATGGAATAAAAAACACCATCTTCCAATTTAGTGATTTTGACTGATGATAATTTTCCATCAACTCCCTGGACTAAATTTACGATAAGATCATGGGTTAAGGGCCGGGGAGTTTCCATGTATTCCATGGCCATTGCAATGGCTTGCGCCTCGTAAGCACCAACGAGAACCGGAAGCCTACGTTCCCCGGATAATTCTTTTAAAATTACAGCATAACTGCGGTTTGGATGATAATACGATATTTTTTGTACTTTAACAGGAATCATGATTTATTCTCAATAGAAATTATGCTTCCAATGGCTATGGGTCAACTTTTTTTAGATAATATTTTTTTTAATTGGTCAATCTTTTTTACGGGCGTTGGATCCGTCTCATGCAAAATGGCACACCAATAACTAACCCAGTCTCCAAAGTGGATCATATGCAGATATCGTTCAACAGTAGCGTTTCCCTCGATAACAACCACTTCTTGATGTTCTGAAAGGTCCCCGATAATTTTTTGAGTAGTTTCCTGACGAATGTTTGTCCGTGGATGGTCGTTTTGATCTTTCAACCAAATAACCGACAGTTGATGAATTAATTCTTGATTGTTTTCCCATCCCACAATTTCGTTATGATTCATTTCGGGCAATTCATTATAATAAGCCAACATTTTAGCATTTTCACTCAACTGCCCTTTCCACCGCACAGCCACAATTGCGGTCGACTCTGTTTCTCCATATATGACTGGAATCGTTTTATAAATTCGCTGAGCTAAAGCATAGGTAGGATTACCATTGGATTCTTCACTATACTGGTTTCGATTCTCTTTGATTAAAGCAGCGGCATTCATTAATTGATTGACGGTTTTGTCGCCTATAATACCGATGGCTTTTAATAAATACATCATGGGAACAAAAGAAATGGCCAAGGCAGCCCGCGGCTGCAATCCGCTTGGAATGGCCACCACTTCTAATTCAAGGTCATGCATCCTTTCCGTTAGGATACCGCCCGTAGAAATCCCCACAATTTGTGCCCCTTTATTTCGAGCATCTTCAAACGCTGCCAATGTTTCTTCCGTATTTCCCGAGTAGGAAGAACAAATAACCAGNGTATGGTTATTGACCCAATGTGGCAGTGTATAATTCCGGGACACCACCATGGGAATTTCAATTTCATTTTTAACCAGGATCCGCACCACATCACCACCGATTGCAGATCCCCCCATCCCTGCAACCACCACATTTTTAATATCTGGATATTGCTTATTTAATGAGATTGATTCTCCGATTTTAATCGCAGCCGTCATATGATCTGGAAATTCATAAATGGATTTGTACATTTTATCGGGGTCGATGGTTTGAAAAGAAGCCATTAGTAAGTCCTGTTAAATATCATCGTTGCAAATTGATTTAAGTTTTCTCGTTTTTCTTCTGGAATTTCATTGAGACCATCCTGCGCTTTATCGATATAATGCNGGATAACATTCTCAGTTTCTTTTTTTATCCCATTGGATTCAAAATAAGTTTGGTAGGCCGAATTGGAATTTTTCTTTTGGTTAAATTTTGACCATTGATCCGGATTTTTTTCACGAGCTAAAATGGTGAGTGCTGTCTGTTTTCCCGAACGAATATCACTCCCTAAACTTTTACCCATGGATGATTCAGAACTATAAATTTCCAGATAATCATCCTGAATCTGAAAAGCCAAACCAAGATTAAGCCCAAATTCAAATAAATGATGGGCTGCTTCTTTTGAACCATCACCTATCAAGGAACCCACCTCTGCGGATAGCCCTAATAAGGAACCCGTTTTTTTACCAATCATTACCAGATAATTTCCCATGGTAATGGATACATCATCTTCAAATTCCTTATCCATCCCCTGCCCTTCACAAATAGCTAACGTCACTTCATTAAACCGTTGGTGAACATAAGGAGGTAGGCCCGTTAGAATTAAATGGGAAAGTACGAATAATCCATCTCCAGCCAGAATTGCTGATGCATTGTCCCACTTTTTATGAACCGATGGCTGACCATGGCGCACATCATCCTCATCCATTATATCATCATGAACCAAGGAAAAATTGTGAAGTAATTCCACCGCGATAGCTGCTTTCATCAACCCCTCCGGATCAGATGAATAGACTTGCCCCGTTAAATGGACCAAAATGGGCCTGAGGCGTTTTCCTTTCCCATTCAGCACATATTTAATGGGATCATAAAAATAGGTAGGCGATTTGTCTAAAGGAATTTGATGAATGGCTTTTTCAATGTCATTTCGTAAAAANTGAATATGTTTTTGAAATGATTCAGTGGCCGGCATCGAGCTTGAGACTTCCTATTGTTTGCAGTTTATCCAATACAATTGATTGAATTTCCGCCATGCGTTCTGGTGTATTCGCTTCGAATCGGCACACAATGACTGGTTGCGTATTGGATTGACGCACCAAACCCCATCCATCTCCAAATTGGATCCGTACACCATCAATGGTACTGCAGTCATAATTGTCAGTAAAGTAGGCCACGGCCTCTTTAGCAATCCGAAATTTTTCTTCGTCTGATTCTGCTTCCAGGCGCATTTCCGGTGTTGAAAAATAGGTTGGCAGTTCTGCTTTTAACTGGGATAATGTTTTATCGGTTCGAGATAAGGTTTGGACAATTCTGGCCGCCACATAAATCGCATCATCATAACCATAATAATCATCGGCGAAAAAAATATGACCACTCATTTCGCCGCCTAATTTACAATTCAGCTCTCCCATGCGTTGTTTAATTAGGGAATGCCCTGTTTTCCACATAATGGGTTTGCCGCCATATTTGACTATCATTTCTTCCAGCGCTTGGGAACATTTCACATCATAAAGAATTTCATCTCCTTCTTCCAATACTTCNGGTANAAATATTGCCATTAATTGGTCAGCCCATATGATATCTCCTGTTTCATCCACCACACCCACGCGATCGGCGTCACCNTCAAAAGCAATACCGATATCGAATTTTCCCGTTTTCATTAAAGAAATTAAGTCAGTTAAGTTTGCTTCTACTGTNGGGTCAGGATGGTGATTGGGAAACGTACCATCCACATCACAAAATAATTCAGTCAAATCCACATTCATATTCTTAAAAATATCAGGCCCGCAAATAGCCCCGGCGGCATTACCACAATCCATGACAACCTTCACTCGTTTCTGAATATCAATCTTTGATGAGATCATCCGTTTATATTTAGATAGAATATCGTAGGATGCTTCAGATCCTTCCCCTGTTTCGTAATCTTGTTTTTCGATTAGGGTACGGATATCTTGGATCGATTCACCAAAAACAGCTTTTTTATTTCGGGACATTTTAAAACCATTAAACTCCGGTGGGTTATGGCTTCCTGTAATCTGAACGGCACCAGCCACATCCAAATGAAACATGGAAAAATAATTGGCCGGCGTGGGTAAAATACCAATGTTTATCACATCCACTCCTGTAGAAAGTACGCCTGTTTTAAATTGTTGAATTAAATCCGGAGTTGTGAGCCTAACATCTCCACTCAGTGCAATTTCTTGACCGCCACCCCGCTTAATAAATGTACCAAAACCTTTGCCCAGACTTTCCACCACGTCCGGCGGAAAATCATCTGAAACTTTCCCACGAATATCATATTCACGAAATATATATTTATTGAGATCCATTACGTCCTTTCTTAAGAAGATATGCGATTAAAAATTAAGGATAATAAATCAGGTCTTAAAAGAATGAATTGGTTTATTTATCTGTTTTTGGTTTTCTGCGCAATTCCTTTTTTTGGGATTGTTTCTTTTTTGCATGGATTCGCCGTTCCTTAGATGCCCTTGTGCTTTTTGTCGGCACTCTTTTCTTTGGTTTGCGATTTAATACAATCAGTTTTTTACGTAGTCGTTCCAGGGCAATATGTTTATTGCGAAGTTGACTTCTTTCGTCTTGACAAGTCACTACAACACCTGTGGATAAATGGGTTAAGCGAACGGCGCTGTCTGTTTTATTCACATGCTGTCCACCCTTCCCTGACGCACGAAATGTATCCACGCGAC
>PAXB01000055.1 GCA_002715035.1 Fidelibacterota bacterium | reverse complement strand
TTGCCATCTCTTAGAATAGTTGCCATTTGGTTGACAAAATTTTCGTCAGGGACTTCATAAACAAACCATTGATATATTTTTTCACAAATGAAATTGGCAACATCATCCTGTTCAAGAATAATATCTATAATCTCATCCCCATCAAAACTTCCGCCTTTCCCCATAAATTCTTTATAGTCAAAATCATGGTTTTTAAGCCAGTATTCTCCGTCTCCCCGGCGGTGATCAAATAGGTAATTGGTAAAGTATCCATCTGTAGAATACCCTGTGAATGCCCGGGATGCGGCCTCCACATCCTCCTGAGAATAGGTATCCACACCCATGGTAAATAATTCCAATAATTCTCTGGGAAAGTTTTCGTTGGGCGATTTTTTCTTACTGCGTCTGGAATCCAACCATATCATCATGGCTGGACCAAAAGTCACCTTCCTGAGGAGGGTTCGAAAGTTTCCGAGACAATTTTCCCGAATAACATCATTTTGTTCATATACGGCCTGAGGGAAATAAACTTTTTGTGCATTGGTGGCAAAATGTTCATGCCAAAATAATGTCATATTCTCACGGATAGAAACCTCATCTCTCATGATGAGATTCATCCACCAGTCCACCAGCATTACCCGTCGTTTCCGGTAAAGGATTTGATATTCCTTTCGTTGAGAGGCCGTCATATCTTTAAAATTCGGGATTGTTTCTTCTACCCAATCACTGGGCTTATCAGGTTTTGGGCGAATTTTAAGTATTTCGGAAACCGTCGCATTAAGTCCTAAATCATTATATTTTTTTATATCAGAAAAGGTAGTACCGGAGTGAATGCGATTTAGTAAATGAGTTGCCGTTTCCTTTTTCCAGCTATTTTCCGATAATTTAGATAGGGATGATGTAGCATTAATTTTTCTCGGGGGATTATTCGGGGGCTCCAGTTGAAATACATAGGGCTCTAATTCAATATCATTTTGATGAAGGCGTGCCATTTGAGGCGTAGGCCATTGAGGATCAATATGGGTGATTTTTTTTACGATTCCCTTATTGAATTGGAGGAAGGATCTTCTATCGATGAATTCAGGCATGTTACTTTAAAGTTTCTGACAAATTTACTTCTAAAAAGTTAAATGAATCTAAAATGAAACTTTTAACAATCGGGCCGGTCCTCTTAGGAATTTTATGACCCCCATCATATCTTTTGAAATAAACAGGGTTACCCCGTTCCTTAAAAAAATCATGCGCTTTTTCGCTCGCTATTACATGGATAATCTCATCCTGGTTTCCGTGAAGAAGGAGTACCGGTGTAGCTTTACTTTCTTTCGTTGCTTCATTCGAGAGGGTATCCCTGAATTTGATAAATCCCGCAATAGGGACGATTCCACCGATAGCAAAGGGGAGTCGTAGAGCAATCTCCATAGCGAGGCTGGCACCCTGGGAAAAGCCAATCAGAAAAATATTTTTGGGTGAAAATCCATTAGATCTAACATCCGCTAATAATTGGTGTATTCCAATCCTGGTTTTTTCAATATCCCATCCCGTTTCATCTGTACCACTGAACCACGAATACCCTTTCCCTGAATCTGCTTTGTATGGTGCTCGAGGAAAAAACCATTGTGCATCATCAATATTCATCATCTTGGCTACTGGTTCGAAAACATGTTCATCACCGGTCCAGCCATGGAGACCAATAAGGGCTTTTGTTGGTTGATCCGAAGAACTGAATGTTCGGGTGACTAATTTAGAATTCGCAGCAGCAGTCATCAACAATGGATACGGTATTGACGTTTAATTCTTCTTCCAAAATATAGGTTCGAATACAAGCGCCCACATCGATAAGGTCTAAAGCTGCCAGTCCTTCATATTTAGCCAAATCACTTGCCGTTACTTTCATGTAAATAAACCCGCCTAATAGATCACCGCAACTATTGCATTTAGCATCTCGATCACAAGAACCGATAAAAACCATCAGTACGATGGGTAGGATCCATTTTATAATATTTTGTTTTATCATAGATTGCTCTATTGTTTCATTCATTGAAATTGGCTTCCGCCATTAATATCCATTTTGCATTACCGGGTGACCGGCTCGGCTCCAATCGATAGAGTTCTCCCGTTGCCGTATCCAGCATATAATGCCAATGGGTCCGTTCGATTTGAAAGGACTGGAGTTGAAATCGCCCGGCAGCTTTATCTTTNCCAAGCTGGTCTTGAACAAATGTATCTAATTCGTTCATNATTGTCTTCAAACTATCATCTTTGGTCTGAGCAGCGCCCATGATTGTGAAAATCATAGTGGTGAAAAGTAAACCACTGATGATGCCTGTTATTATTTGTTTCATTATTTCCTCCGTGTGTTAATTCTCAAAAGNGCGCTCAACCTCATAGTCCGCCATGCGTTGTACAAAATCGTCTTCATCCTCTGCCTGGAGCAAGGGACTGAGCACAATATTCTCATCAATAGAAATGGTCATTTTGGGGCCGTAATCATGGCCGGGATAAATAATGGTATGACCGGGAAGATCAAAAATGATATTATAAACCGATTGGTAAAGTTGGCGTGTGTCGCTTCCNTTGCTCACGGTTCTCCCTGTTCGACCCACAAAAAGCGTATCCCCTGTAAACAAGATNCCNTTCAAAAGATAACAGACAGAATCAGGGTAATGCCCCGGCGTGTGGAACACTTCCAAACTCAATTGTCCCACCGTGACAATATCTCCATGTTTAACCGGCCGCTTTAAAGTGGATTGAATCTTATCCTCAGAATCCTTATATATCATAACCACCAAATTGGGGAAAGNGTCCACATATTCATCCATATAAGCGGTATGGTCTNCGTGCGTGTGGGTAATAAAAAGGACGATTAGTCCTTTTTTACTCACAAAGGGCAGAATCTGTTTCAGGGGTACAGATGCATCCATAAGAAATTGGTTCCTTGTACGCATGCAGGTCACCAAGTAAGTGAGGTTATCATCATAACCGCCCTTGAAAGATCGAACTGAATAATCTGTTTCAGGCATTATGGTAGGAATTTAATTCTCTTTTTCATGGGAAAGGATTCTCTTTTTGGAACTATTTTTAATCAAGTATATTCAATGATTATAATAATGTAATTGGGAGGGATTATGGAAGTTAAACAAATTGGAATGTATCTCATTATCGCCGGAGCCGTAATTTTGGCACTTAAGTTTATCAATGCCATTATCAGTTTTATTCTCAGTGATTTTCTGCTGGGATTAGGAACACTTTTACTCCTGGCAGGCGTGGCCATGCTGGCCATGAAATTTATTAAAGAAAACCGGGATGATGCGAAAGACGAACCGTTTCGGGGGGTCGACAAATGATTGTGGCCACAACCGAAACCATAGCGGGATATGTAATTACGGAAAATTTAGGAACCGTGATCGGAAACACAATCCGCGCCCGCCATATNGGAAAAGATATTATGGCTGGGCTTCGAACCATCATTGGTGGAGAAATTAAGGAATATACGGGTATGCTGGCCGAATCCCGGGAGCAGTCCCTGATCCGGATGAATGACAAAGCAAAAGAACTGGGTGCCGATGCAGTGGTGGGTGTCCGTTTTCAGACATCAATGATTTTGTCTGGGACAGCAGAACTGCTGGTCTATGGTACNGCGGTGAAGCTGGGGCGCACTTAATCGTATGAATTCTAAGGCGTAGCCACGCCAATCGGCCGGTAAACATGCTGCGCCTATATAATAATTATTTCTCCGAATTCCAGAAATCGTCTTCCATCAATATATCAAAGGCAGCTTGTTGTTTTTTAAGCCGGTTAGATAATACTTCATACACTTCAACCTGCTGGTTGGTGGGTTTGAAATCTGCTCCATATCGCGTTAAATCACTGCCCAATGCGGATAATCTTCCATATATTTTGGTAGGATTACGAAACGCATCTTCCCGCGCTCCCGTGAGCTTTATATCGAATAAATGGCTTTCAATTTCGTAAAGTCGAACATCCATATCCCGTGCAGCTTTTTCTTCATCTCTCGTCTCGTAATCATTTTGAAGTGAAAACCGGAGGTCTTCAACTTTATTGATGAGGGCCACATTTTCATTGATGGTTTCCCGCAATGTTATGAGGAATTTGAATTGGGCTTTGATATCCTTCATTGTTCCTGCCGTATTGGGATCTTTCAAAACAGGAAATGACTGAGTGACCTCTTTCCCATCCACGTTGAGGATAGCTTTGTAATTTCCGGGTACAGCTTTGGGCCCCAGTTTTCCGCTGTTTACATCAATGTCCCAGGTGCGAAGAGGACGCCAACCATCTTTATTATAAGTGACCCAATCGACACCGCGGGGATTTACCTTAAGTTTAGCAGTTTTCGTTTTTTCATAACGCAAATCCCACATGACACGATTGACACCTAGTGTGGTTTTCCTCGGTGTGAGCTTTCTAATCTCATTTCCATTCATGTCTTGAATTGCGATGGATATTTCTTTTGCATTTGTGTCCGGGAGGAAAAAATCTAAATTGGCGCCGTAGGCAGGATTTTGTCCACGGATGAGGCTGGTGCCGTCATTTTTCATACTCTGGATAGTCTGGAATCGATAGGCATCCTGAACCGGCATGAAGTTCACTTCCTCTTTGTTGGCTTTGGCTAATTCCCGAAATGGACTGATATCATCCAGGATATAGAACCCACGGCCATAGGTGCCAACGACCATATCATCAAAATGCTCCTGGAGGCTGATCCAATAAACCGGCGCTGGGGGTAGGTTGTTTTTGATACGCATCCAATGAGCGCCATCATCCAGAGATACATAAACACCATTATCTGTTCCCGCATAGAGGACGCCAGGCGTTTGATGATCTTCCCTTACCACATGTACAAAACTGGAATAGGATATTGGAATATCACCGCTGATATTTTTCCATGATTGCCCGAAATCTTCAGTCTTATATATATAAGGGTCGAAATCACCCATTTGGTGGAAATCCACAGAAATGTATGCGGTACCTTTATAATATCGGGATGCTTCGATATTGGAAATGGTTCCCCAGGGAGGCATATCAATATTTTCGGTGAGATTATCCCAACTGCGTCCGCCATTTTTGGTGAGATGAATTTGGCCATCATTACTTCCTACCCAGATAAGCCCTTGTTTAAGTGGCGATTCAGTAATGGCGAACAACACGGANCCATCAAATGTCATGAGATTATCAATAGCGATGCCTCCAGAACTCTCCTGGTGACTTTTCAGATTTAAGGTAAGATCCGGCGAAATGACCTCCCAGCTNTGGCCAAGGTCAGTAGACCGGTGAACGTACTGGCTGCCCACATATACGGCATTTTTATGCTNAGAAANGTGGATGGGGAAGGACCAGTGCCAACGATATTTCAGATCTTTTGGCGTCCAGCCATAGGCGGCTTCGGGCCAAACNCGGACGTTACGGGCATGGCCTGTTCTTACATCATACACTTCTAATCCGCCGTCATAACAGCCAGACCATATTATATTATTATCGTTGGGGTCGGGGATGCCGAAGCCTGATTCGCACCCGCCAAAGGCCCGCCAATGNCCCAGTGAAATGCCCCGTTCTCGACTATTACTGGGACCACGATAGGAGTAGCCATCTTGACGATTCCCATAAACATTGTAAGGAATCTGATCGTCAACATGGGCGTGGTACATTTGGGCGATAGGGAGCACCACACGCTTAAACGTTTTGCCATCATTGGCGATGGAAGCGCATCCATCATGGGCCACCATAATTCGGTTTCCGTCTTCAGGATCGATCCAAATATCATGATTGTCGCCACCAGCGCGATACCCAGATTTAATGGTTTTACCACCATCTTCAGAAATACTGAATTGCACATTTAATATATATATCTTTTCAGGATTATCCGGGTCTACGGCCATGCGCATATAATATGGAGCACGTTCTGCCAGAGTATGATTCCTCGTAACCAGTTGCCATGATTTTCCGCCATTATCTGTTCGATAAAGTCCCGGATGGTCCTCTTCACAAAGAGCATACATAGTGTTGGGGTTGCTCTGGGATATTGCGATTGCGACTTTACCTACAGGTTTCCCTTTACCCCCGGGGAGGCCGTTCTTATCCTGCCGTTCCCATGAGTCACCGCCATCNCNNGAAATGAAAACACCGCCAGCATCACCGCCACTGTTGAGTCCCCAGGTGTTGATGTGAATCTCCCACATGGATGCGAGGAGGAAATCAGGATTATTCAGATCGATGGCAATATCAATACCGCCAGTATTTTCATTGATAAATAAAACGTGTTCCCATGACTTTCCACCATCGGTGGTGCGGTAAATACCCCGTTCTTTTTGAGGACCGTGGGCATGACCCAATGCTGCTGCATAAACAATATTCGGATTGTTTGGGTGAATGACAATGCGGCCGATTCGAGCCGTTTTTTCTAGGCCCATATTTGTCCATGTATCGCCGCCATCGGTGGATTTATAAATCCCATCTCCTATTGCATGTGCAGGGCGAATGAGAAAAGTCTCGCCTGTGCCAGCCCAAACAATANTAGGATCTTTTTGTGAAACGGCCAGAGCGCTAACGGATGAGACATCCTGGTCATCAAAAATGGGTTGCCAGGAGATACCATTATTTTTCGTGCGCCATAAGCCACCGGAAGCAGCACCTACATAGTATGTGTTGTGATCGGAAGATACACCGGCTACAGCAATGGCGCGATTCCCATCAGGACCAATAAAACGGAATTTCAGATTTTTGAAATAATCAGCATTGATACCTTCAGCATAGATGGCAGAAAAAAAGATAAGAGATACGAAGAACTTTCTCATATGATCCTCAATAGTGAATGAAATGGTTGGAAATATACAAAAAGCTGTGATTTACTATGGAGATGAAATTTTAATTCCTCCAGTCGNATTTTTACTTTTATTTTTTACACTAAATAGCCCGGCATTCTGCAGGGTTTATTAAGTACCCCGGACAGGATTCGAACCTGTGACCTACGCATTAGAAGTGCGTTGCTCTATCCAGCTGAGCTACCGGGGCATAGATGCTTAAAAACAGGGTTGGAAAATTAAGGATTCAGATNGTGACAGAATAGGCCAAAAATTACTTAATATTCCTCCTCGGAGGCTCCTCGAGAAAAAACTTGCATTTTACCGAGAGGCGAATGTATGTTTACCGAAGAGAAACGAAATAAGTATATCAAATAACATACTAAAGGAGGTCATATTATGGCTGAAGTTGTAAAATCNACTGGAGTTTCTAAACAATCCGGTTATCTATATTACCTTGGAAAAGATGGTAATGTTTGGCGTTCAAAAATGGCCCGTGCCGGTAAAGGCGGCGGGAATGCTGAAAAAGTAGCAGATGCTGGCGTTACTCGGGAATCAGGATACCTTTATTTTATAGATAAAGGTGGAAATGTAGCCCGTGCTCCAATGGCAAGGGGACGGAAATAACCGTTCAAACCCTCGACAAAAAAGCCCCGTAATCGGGGCTTTTTTGTTTCTTCTTGGTATGCAAAAANATTTAAAACTCCTCATATTCTTTTTAGTTGGCTGTAGTGACTTTGGAACCAACCCCAAAGAGGAAGTGGTTTTAGACGATGTTAGCTTTGCAGAAGATATTCAGCCCATGTTGAATGCCAGTTGTATTAACTGTCACGGAAACAATGGGGGGTTATCTGTCCGGACATATGATAATTTAATGANGGGCACCAGTAATAATGGTCCAGTNGTTATTNCGAATAATGGTATCGGTAGTTTNATTGTGAAAAAATTAAAGGGAAATGCTTCAGGCGATCGNATGCCTCCGGAGCCTGCTAACCCATGGGACGATTCGAAAATTGAAATTATTATAAAGTGGATTGATCAAGGTGCAAAAAATAATTGACAATTAAGCATTTTAAATATCCATACTTTTTATTGTTTATAATATTTACTGGAATATTGCGGGCTGTTCCACGATATGCGCTTGAAAACGGTTCATCTTGTATTCTTTGTCACATTGATCCAAGCGGAGGTNCCCTGCGAAANGATTATGGCATTGCCTATGGCCTGGATGATTTGGCTGCGAAATTACCAAAAAGGCTATCAAGCTATACCGGAATCATTATAAACCATTTCCAAATTGGAGGCGACGTCAGATTTCAATCTGTCTCCAAAAAAAAAGGGTGAAGTTCCCAGTGGACTTGCCATTTTTCCGATGCAGGCGAATTTCCAGATAAAGACAGAAGTAAAAAAACTAACTGTTTTGGCTGAATTGGCGACCCTCCAATCGGACTATAGGGTCCAATTTAGACTCAATGGAAAAATTGGGTATGTAAAAACAGGGGTCGGGAAACCATCTTTTGGATTAAAACTGGATGACCATACTGTTTTTACCCGCGGTGGTAATATTCGTTTAATCCATGGAAATCACCGGGAGGGGATGCCTTTTGTACCAACACTCAAAAATGCACCTTTTTTGGAATTAGGCCATTACAAGGGGAATACCCATTATTCTTTTGGAATGATTAAAGGATATTTATATGAAAAGTCCGAGTCATCTTATGGACGATTAGAACATTTTTTCTCAAATGGATCCTTGAATAAAATGATCGGCGCATCCTTTTTTAGGGAAACCACTGCAGCAAAAGATCTACAAATGGTCAACTTGTTTGGTGGACTTAATCGCGGGAACCTATCCTGGATGGGAGAAGTGACTGTTGCAGAAAACTTGGTTTCAAACCGATCTATTGCCAGCTATAGTGAATTGACATGGAATGTGAAAAAGGGCTATACTATTTTGGCCCGGATTGATTTTTTTGATGAAAGTATGATTTATACAGAAGATGCAATTCGTCGTACCACTTTTGGACTGAATTATGTACCTTTCCCCTTAGTAGATATTAAATTTCAAATCAGATCCACCCAATTGTCGGGTGGAGTGCCATCAAAGGGTATCGAATTTTTATCTCAACTACACTTATGGTTTTAGGAAATACAAAATGAAAAAAGTAATGATAATTGTTTTATTTCTGACGGGGTTAATGGTGGGACAGAAACGCGAATTAAAAAATGTGAAAGTGCTTCCATTTAAAACAAAGCGAGAACTGGTTTCATATATGAAGACAGTTGTGGCACCTGAATTGGGTGTCAAATGTAATTTTTGCCACAATTTGACTGATTATTCCAGCGATGAAAAGGATCATAAAAAGGTGGCCCGCAAAATGATGACCATGGTGAATACCGCCAATAAAACTATGAATGAATTAAATTTTCATGAAATTTCCTGTTGGGTGTGCCACCAAGGAAATAATCACCCGGAACATCCACCTAAGAAAAAATAATTAAAAATGAAATTAATTATATATACCGTTACAATTATTGTTTGTTTGGGATGTGTGAGCTGCATTGGTGGGCGTACACCGGAACCAACCACACCTGAACCTAGGGAGTCAACATCCGTTCGACCGGCATCGAAACCGGCTCGAACCACATTCCAACTTAAATCCCTTCCTGAAGGGTGGACTGTTGATCGNCACCCGGTNGCCAAATGGGGAATGAGCCTCCCTACGGTGATGTCCAATGTGATGGATTCGGCCCAAACGGTGGAATNTTGGGAAGAAATAATTGACTTGCCCACGGGGTATAAATTGCCATTGAAGCGCTCAAAGGTTTTATTCCAAATCATCACCCGGCTGACCATTGAAACAGTTGAACTTCATTTTATTAATGTGGATCATATTTACAGCTCCACCAATCATGAGCCATCTCATTTTGTATTGAATGGTGTTGTGNGANCAATTGAATTGAAACCCACCGNGTTTCCNCAACTTANNGCAGCAGATGTGATCAAGTATAAATTCTTAATGGAATATGGTACCCCCCAAGAATTTACTGACGGTTTTCATAAATATGAGAATGACCAAACAGTTTTGAAGGTACGTGAATTGGATAAAAGTCATGTNCAAATCCAAATGAACAGCACGGCNGTTGATCAAANACTGAGGANAGCNATTGATGACATNTATTCAGAAGAAGGNATCGAGTATCAAAAGAAGCTTCTTCTGCGAAGTATTGATATTTAATAAAGNCTTTTNATGAAATTGCGGGGATTTCTTTTTNTTATACCCATATTGGGTTTNTGTCAGGAGTTGATCGTTTCCGAGATAATCCATAAGGGCAATACACTCACCAAAGATTATATTATTTCCCGAGAGATTCAACATCATGTTGGGGAACCCTTGGACAGTGTTNTGGCAATTGAAGATCGGAACCGNCTCATAAATCTTGGNATTTTTGCCGATGTAAATTGGCGTGCCATACCTTTAGATAATAAAAATGTCCGTCTGGAATATGAAATATTAGAAAATACTAAATTTTTCGGCGGTCGATTCNTTGGCGGCGCTTNTCCCAGTTATGATGAAGNAACGGGCTGGTCCTTTGGCGGTGGTGGAGCATTTAAAAACTTCCGTGGCCGAAATGAACAGTTAGGTGGCGGTTTTATGCTGGGGGGTCGTAATACGTTTGGTATATCCTATTTTAATCCGTGGATCACTGGNGACCATGTATCCCTCAAAGCGAATGTAGCCAAAGTTATGTTTCACCATCCTTATATGCCATATGATGTGGAACTCAGAACAATGGAATTAAATGTTGGAAGATTTTTTGGATATGAGAAAAAAGTAGCCATTGGTTTTGAAATTGAAGCTATGGATTTTAAAGGGGATTCAACCAAAATTAGTTACCAGTATTTTGCTCCAATGGGGTCCTTCCATTATGATACACGGGACCTTTATGCCAATCCGACGATGGGTGTTTTATTCAAACAAGGCTTTGTGAGCCGCTTGGATTTAAATGGAAAATCTGAAAATAATTTTATCTGGTTTCAATCCTACAGTTTTTACAAACGCCTGGGTAGGCTGGAGAATAATAAACCNTGGATCNTGGCATGGGGATTTAAAACGCANATGAATTTTGGAATCAAGGATCAGCACTTCATGGCATCCATGGGTGAATCTGGTTCTGTCCGCGGATGGCATTATCCCAATCATGCTAATTATAACGATCCAGACCAGGTGTATCGATTTGGATTTCACAATATGAAGACTGCAATTGAATTGCGAAAAGTGGTTGTGCCCCGTTTCCCTATGGCGGATTTGTTTGAATTTGGTGTAACAATTGGGGCATTTATCGATTGGGGTGTGACAACCCAAAATAATTTTAAAGACTTATTCCAAATAAAACCGATCTTAGGAACAGGATTTACATTCCAGTTTCAGGTACCCTTTGTAAACGTATTACGTCTGGATTATGGTTGGGGATTTTATAATGGNCAACAGGTAGATNAGGCNTTTCATATAGCNACAGATNATCAGATATAAGTTCTTAATCTGAATCTTTTTTTCGAAAGATCATTGCTTTTTCAAATTGATTCTCTTCACCATTCNGTAATTGCTGGATATTGCTCCGGTGTGTAAAAATAATAAAGAAGGGCATCAATAGACTAAAAACCATAAGTGAAAGGGGTGCCGGGTTAGTCCCCAGAAAAGGTGGTAAAATCAGGATAAAAACTGGTAAGGAAACGGATGCGAATATGGAAGCCATAGACACATACCCCGTGAATATAATCGTCAGAATGCCCACTGTCAGGCAAAATAGAAAAGCGGAGGGAAATAGCGCCAGGAGCATTCCGCCCAATGTACCAACACCCTTACCACCTTTAAATCCGGCAAAGATAGTGAAGGTATGCCCTAATACAGCTGCAAAACCGCACAGGATTTGAACCACACCCAGATCAGGAATAGCTTGTGCATTAAAAAATACCGGTGCTAATACTGCTACTGAAAACCATCCTTTAAAACCATCAACAATTAATACAACCAGAGCTGGTTTCCAACCCAATACACGAAAGACATTTGTACCGCCGGCATTTCCGCTACCATGTTCACGAATATCGATTCCACGGATGAATCGCCCCATTATAATACTGGATGGTATGGATCCAGCTAAATAACTGGCGAAAAGCAATAGGACCAAGAAAGTAATTTCACTCATGAAATTAATATGATGATTTACTGGGTAATTTTCCGCTTAATGAAATGCCAGAATCCAGAATACCACCTGATATAATTGCCTTTAATCCATCCTCAACAGAAATATTTGGGTGTACCACATCCTTCTTCGGAACAATAATAAATACACCGGATGTAGGATTGGGTGTGGTGGGTACAAATACGTGATAAAATTCTTCCCCAGTTTCATTTTGGGATTCATTGGTTACAAAACACATGGTCCAGAGCCCGATACGGGGATATTGCATGAAGATAACCTGTTGGAAAGATTTTACTGTAGAACCGCTAAAAGCAGAAGTAATCTGCTTAATTGTTTTATAAATGGTATTGACGATGGGCAGTTTTGCCAAAATGCGCTCTCCCCANTTGAACAAGGTTTTCCCCAATACATTTGTCACCAATAATCCAAGGANAAAAANAATAACCANCGTCAGGATAATACCGAGACCTGGAATTTCAATTCCGATTCGNTTTAAAATTGGTGCTGCAAATCCATCGAAAAATGTAAATAATAACTTAANAATCCAAAAGGTAACAGCGATAGGTACAATAGCCAAAAGACCAGCAAAAATCCGCCGTTTAATTGATTGCCACATAATGATTTAAATCCGTTTTATTGAAAAAGTAGGAATGAAAGTTACAGGGCNCCTTCCAGNTTCAGAAGATAATTTTTNATTTTTAGTCCCCCACCGTACCCNCCTAATCCGCCACCCGTAGCTANAACGCGATGGCAGGGGATCACAATGGGAAGTGGGTTATTTGCATTGGCAGACCCCGCNGCTCTCGATGCCTTGGNGTTTCCGGCACATGCAGCCACATATTGATAAGATTGTGTCTTTCCATAAGGGATATTTTTCACGGCCATGAGTGCCTTATAATGAAAAGGGGGCATCACCAACTCTAAACTGAGATCAAAGGATTGGCGCTTGCGGGAAAAATATTCATTGATTTGCTGAACTGCATGGGAAAGTGCTCTCTCTTCCCGCACAATTGTACTTTGNGGAAATTTTCTTTTAATAATAGATTCAGATTTTGAGATTTCATATTCAAATAGGATATGNGTTAACCCTTTATTTGATTGCGCGAGAAGTAATTTCCCGATGGGGNAGTCCATAATGGTGGTTTGAATCATATTGGAATTTACAGAAAAAATGAGACATGAATTTTCAGGTACTCATTGATAATCCATGTAAAATCCCAAATAAATTTGATTTAATTTTCCCTATTAATAAATATTAAATCAATTGATTTTAGGGGACGTATGATTCAGGTTCAAAATCTAACCAAAGATTTTTCTCTCAACAAAAAACAGCGGAGAGAACTTGGGGAAGAATATAAAGATTCCAAAACNCTTCGGGCTGTGGANGACATCAGTTTTGAATGTANACCAGGTAAAATATTTGGTTTATTGGGGCCCAATGGTGCGGGAAAAACAACCACCCTTCGGATGATAGCCACAATGCTCACACCAACCTCGGGAAGCATTTCTGTTTCGGGATCCGATTCTGTTTCTGATGGTCAGAAAGTCCGGGAGAAAATTGGTTTTATGACAGGGCAAACAGCTCTTTATGACCGACTGACCCCAACAGAAATGGTAAAATATATTGCCGATCTCCACGGCATGGACAAAACTACTTTTCAGAAACGGAAAAATAAANTATTTGATGTTTTGGATATGCATAGTTTTGCAGACCGTCGTATTGCAAGNTTAAGCACGGGAATGAAACAGAAAACGTCTATTGCGCGGACCATCATTCATGATCCGCCGGTAATGNTATTTGATGAACCCACCTCCGGTTTGGATGTGATGACGTCCCGGGCCATAATGGATTTGATTCGTTCCTGTCGGGAAGAAGGGAAAACAGTTATCTTTTCTACCCATCGTATGGGAGANGTAAACCAAGTCTGTGATGATATTGCCATTATTTATAAGGGCAGATTCTTTTACAATGATACTTTGGATCAGTTTAAGGAAGAAATGACACAACCAACTTTTGAAGATGAATTCATATACAGAGTGGGGGAGGCTTAATATGAAATTCCTCACCATTGCGAAAAAAGAAGTAATCGATATTTTCCGGGACAGACGAACTATCATAATGATGGTTGTGGTGCCTCTATTNCTTATACCGGTTCTTTTGGGAACTGTATTTAAAATCACCAAGTCTATGGCCGAAAAAGCCAGCGAAAAACAATTGAAAGTACAAATTTACGGTCAGGAATATGCGCCAGATTTATACCAGGCTTTTGCTGATATGGACAAGGTGATCATTCTGGACCAAATTCCTACGGATAGCATCCAGTCATATATACAACAGGAATTCCTTGATGTGGCTATTCATGTTGATTCGGATTATAAAGTNAATATTGCCAAAAATGGTCAAGCCAAAATCAGGATTCAATTTAAAGGCACCGATTCTTTTGGGATTACCAAGGATAGAATNAATGGTGTTCTNAAAAAGTTTGAAAATCAAATTGTATCTGAGCGGATGGACCGTCTCAACCTTAAGCCAGAAGTGGTCAGAGCTTACAATATTAATTATGAAGATGTTGCTTCGAGGCAGGAAAAATTTGGCAAGATTGCCGGTGGATGGTTTCCATATGTATTTATAATTTTTGGATTCATGGGAGCAATGTATCCCGCCCTGGATTTAGGTGCGGGAGAAAAAGAGAGAGGTACCTTAGAGACCATTCTTTCCTCACCAGCCAGCCGATTGGATATTGTATTGGGAAAATTTCTGGTTGTCTTGTTAGCCGCATTTTTAACGGCATTTCTTGCTTTAGGCGGTATGGCTGTGGGGATTCAGCAGATTCCTGATATTCCGCCCGAGGTGTTAATTGTGATCAATGAGGTTCTTAACCCCAAGACTATTGGGTTAATCATGACATTGGTTCTACCGGTGGCTGCTTTTTTCAGCGCAATGCTGTTGGGCCTTTCAATCTATGCAAGATCCTTCAAAGAAGCCCAAAGCATAGTGGCGCCCTTGAATATTGTCATTATTTTTCCAGCGGTTATTGGCACATTACCGGGGATGGAGTTAAATGCGATTACATCCCTTATACCTGTTTTAAATGTATCACTAGCTTCCAAGGATATTATTGCCGGTGTCATTAATCCAGTTTATATGGCTGAAGTGTATGCTTCCCTTTTTGGATTTGCAGGNTTAGCTATTTTTTGGTGTGTGAAAATGTTTAACAGGGAAAAAACTATTTTTAGGAGTTAAACGACCCTATAGAAAATTAAATAAAAAAGCCCCGACAGTCTCCGGGGCTTTTTTTGTATCTGAATAATTAAATCTATTTGGCAGCAGTTTCGTGAAGATGGACCACAATAGGACTGGCAATATATATGGATGAATAGGTTCCCACAATCACACCAATAATCATCGCAAATGCAAAATTATGAATCACTTCCCCACCGAATAGCCATAAGACCAGTACGACAAAAAATGTTGTGAGTGAGGTAATAATCGTCCGGGAAAGGGAATCATTAATACTATGATTNACAATTGTATGATACGCTTCTCGTTTGGAGGCTTTTACATTTTCACGAATACGATCGAAAATAACAATGGTATCATTCAAAGAATAACCCACAATAGTTAGAAAAGCCGCAATAATGGGTAGACTGATTTCAAATCCAAGTAAAGAAAAGATGCCCAATGTAATTAATACATCATGAGCGAGNGCGGCTATGGCACCCAATGCAAATCGAAATTCAAACCGAATGGAAATGTATAGAAGAATTAGTCCTAATGNAGATATGATTGCCATGANGGCTTTACCGCTTAACTCCGCACCAATTTTTGGNCCCACACTGCCTTTCCCTAAAATAAAATCTGTTTTATTATCAGGTACTTGACCGGGGAAACTATCATATAGATGATCAGCAATTTTTTGAGCAAAGTTCTCAGGCGCATCATCAATGNGCGGCACACGGACAGATACGGCATCTGGTCCGCCAAAATGTTTTATTTCTTCCCGGCTGAAGTCAAAGGATTNTCCATCGATATTGATTTTNCCGAGAGATGTACGAATGGCCGTTACATCCATTGGTTCTGTGTATTGCACGGATACTAATGTACCACCCTTAAAGTCGATACTCAGTTTGGGTCCGCCATTGATTACAAGGGATATAACGCCAGCAAGAANGACGAATGCAGACANGATTGCACTCAGTTTTCGNTGACCCATAAAATTGATATTGGTTTCTTTGATAATTCTCATATGCTCAATTTGGTAAAGCCTTTGCGGCTGGTAAGTGNATTAAAAATAGTTCTNGTTACAAAAATTGCAGTAAACATGGATATCAAAATTCCCCAGAAAAGCACAGTTGCAAATCCTTTTATTGGNCCCGTTCCAAACTGCCATAAAACCAATGCAGCGATAACGGTTGTCATATTTGCATCAATAATGGTTGTGAGTGCACGATCATATCCACTTTTAACAGCNGCTTTTGGCGTCTTGCCCTTTCGAAGNTCTTCCCTAATTCGCTCAAAAATAATTACATTGGCATCGATGGACATACCCACTGTCAGAATCAATCCTGCAATACCAGGTAAGGTTAAGGTCGCCTGGAGGGAGGCCAACACGGCCAGAACAAGCACAATATTCCAAATGAGTGCAAAGTCAGCGATGAGTCCGGAAAAACGGTAATAAATTAGCATAAATACTAAGACGATCCCCANACCNATNATAANAGACAGGGTACCACTGCGTACTGAATCGGCACCTAAGGAAGGCCCNATGACNCGTTCTTCAATAATATCNACCGGTGCCGGCAGTGCCCCGGCCCGGAGCACAATCGCAATATCTTTTGCTTCATTAATATCTGCAAAGCCTTCAATTAAGGTGCTNCCTCCGGAAATTTTTTCTCTGATATTTGGTGCCATGTGTACTTTTTTATCCAATACAAGTGCCACCTGACGTCCCACATTAGATCCAGTGACGATGGACCATTTGCGGGCACCATCAGAATTCATCGTCAAATTAACAATGGGTTGCCCCGCAGATGTGGACCCTTGGGGACCTAAATTTGCTTTTGCTTCTTCCACAACNCCGCCAGTGAGTTCCGCTGCATCTTCGACTAGGAATAAACTGTACATCGTTTCCAATGTACCATCCACCAGTGGATATTCTTCTGCTTTGTGACTAAAGAGAAACATGCCCCCAACTGCCGCAAGTTTTTCTTGAACTTCTGGCCGTTCTAAAATCTTTTTTACCGCATATAGATTTTTCTCCGGAACACCAATCGTTTGTCCTAAATTTCTCAGCATGGCAGAAAATGGTCGTTCTGCAAAAATATTTTCATCAACAACNGCCGAATCAGNTGATGCTTCTGAATCCTCNGTTTCTCCAAATAACTCACTCACGGATACAGTTTGATCATCACTCTCNTGANANTCATTCGATTNNTNNTNTNNTGNNGTTTTNGTAACGGCAGNAANGGATNCATCNCCTTTNAGNACTTGATCNATTCTNACCATTAACTGNTTCGTCGTATTGATATCCTTTACNATAAAGAATTCAAGAAGTGCNGTGCTTTCTANNAGGGCTCGGGCTCTTTCAGAATCNTGNACACCAGCCAGTTCAACGATGATTCGTTGGTTCCCCTGTTTTTGGATGGTGGGTTCAGCCACACCAAATTGATCTATGCGATTAACGAGAATTTCTAATACGCGATTGATGGCATCTTCTGCTTCATCCTCAAGTGCAACAATAATATCGCTGTTGCTAGAACCATAATCATAATAATAACGGGATAGTTTAAGGTTGTTTTCTTCCGAAGTGGTTGTAAATAATGTGAAAAAATTTGCTTCAGGTATTCGTTTTAATTGATTCCGAACAGATGCAATGCTCCGATTGAACTTACCATCTTTATTTTCTGCAAGAGTTTCCATGAGCGTTGGAAGGTCAACTTCAAGGACGATATACATTCCCCCCTTTAAATCGAGTCCTTGTTTAATCGTACGGGATTCGATTTGCGCAAGTTTTCCTTCTTCACGAAGCGTCTCCTTTTCGGCATCGGATAATCTCTGATACTGAAAAGTAGGCCAAATGGCCCACATTGCCCAGATAAGGACAAGGCCAATCATTAAAAATCTTGGTGTCAGTTTACTGTTCATTGAATATTATTATTATATGGTTAAAAAAGCCGAGGAATATAACCCCTGTTTCGGAGGGGAGCAAGAGAGATGGGAGTAACATTATATTATTTTTAACAATAACTATATTTTTGCAAATATTCGAAGATTCAAGTTAATCATTCAATTTTGATTTTGGAAGAGGCTGTCTCTTGTTTAGCTTTGGAAAGGAAAGGAACAAAATCAGCAAGATTCAATTTAGGAGAGGACTCCTAAGTTATTCCCTACCTTTGTAAAGGCTAAAACTGCCCGGTCAAGATGATCTTTATCCATTCCAGCTGAAATTTGTACCCGAATTCGGGCTTCTCCTTTAGGTACAACAGGGAAAAAGAAACCGATCACATATATTCCTTCATTCAATAAAGCAGCGGCCATGTCCTGAGCCAATACCGCATCATATAACATGATGGGTACGATGGGATGAATGCCCACTTTGATGTCAAAACCAGCTGCAGTCATTTTT
>PAXB01000054.1 GCA_002715035.1 Fidelibacterota bacterium | reverse complement strand
TCGTTTGATTGCCGAAAATGCCAACTCAAGGTTTGGGACGGAGCAACATACAAGGGTAGAAACCACACAGTCAAAGGTAGCATCCGGTGTTTGATTCTCCTCAATCGTATGCGAAGAAATAGTCACATGATCTAATCCTTCGTCCTTTACTTTTGCTTCTAATTGTGTACGCATATGTTTATCCGGTTCAGATAGCGTTAATTCAATTCCATTCTTGGGATAAAATAAAATATTGGCCCCGGTTCCCGCGCCAATTTCTAATACATTTCCGTGGACATGCTTCACTAGTTCACTCCGCCATTCCGTAAGGCAGGCCTCTTCGGATTTGGCTAATAGTGAATCGTAAAAGAATGCACTTAAAAATGACATGTTTGATTCATTTTTAGAAAACGTGAGATAATGTTAATATTTTTGAAATTGATTTCCAGGAATTAAACGATCTATTTTTGCATAGGTACTTGTTTCAAATCTAATAAGAATAAAGCTATAAATCCGGAACATTACATCTTAAAATATACAAAATTTCCTTTCACTCTTCTTGTTCAATATTTATAAAAAGTTATAACTTGCTCAATGGGTACAGTCCTTATTTCGAACAAATCAATCCAATGGGGACAATTAGCGCCCATGTTGGATGGCCCCGCTCGTATTCGTCTATCTCCTGAGGCGAAACAGTCCATTCGTAAATCCCATAAAATTCTCAGGTCATTATTAGATAAAAATCAACAAATTTATGGTGTGAATACAGGATTTGGCCAATTGAGTACAGTTCCAATTAGTCAGGAAGATCGTCGAAAGCTTCAATTGAATTTGGTTCGTTCACATGCATGCGGGGGAGGAAAGCCCTTAGATTTGGGTGTGACGCGTATTACCATGATCTTGAAACTCATGACTTGGGCAAAAGGATATAGTGGCGTTCGATTAGCATTGGCACAATTGATGGCAGATATGCTCAACCACGATATTTTACCCGTAATACCCCGTAAAGGCTCTGTGGGTGCCTCTGGAGATTTGGCCCCATTAGCCCATATGGCTCGCGCGTTGATTGGAGAAGGAGATGTGCACTTTCAAGATCGCGTCATGCCTGCCATGCTTGCATTAAAAGAAGCAAACTTGGACTCAATTGTTTTAAAAGCAAAAGAGGGCTTAAGCCTCATCAACGGGACACAAGTGTCCACGGCGCTAGGGATACGCGCTATATCCGAATCACAAAATTTATTAAAAACTGCCGATATTGCAGGTGCTTTATCCACGGAAGCCAGTTTATCGACCCGCATTGTATTTACACCTAAAATCCATAAATTGAAAAAGCACCCGGGTCAGGTTGCTTCTGCCACCAATGTTTATAATATGCTTCAAGGCAGTGATATTGTTCATTCCCATGATGACTGCGGTCGAATTCAGGATCCATATTCTGTGCGTTGTATTCCACATGTCCACGGCTCAAGCCGTGAAGTTTTCAGCAATGCAGAAAAAATTATTAATAATGAGTTGAATTCTATATCCGATAATCCGCTCATTTTCCCCAATGGCGATGTAATGAATTCCGGTCATTTTCACGCTGAACCCGTGGCTCAGGCATTGGATACATTATCCATTGCCATGTCCGAGATCGGCGCCATTGCCGAACGACGTGTCAATTATCTTATGAAGGGCATTGGTGATCGAATTCCCATGTTTGGTGCAGTGCATCCCGGTTTGGAATCAGGGTTTATGTTAGCCCAAGTGACGGCAGCCGCATTGGCCTCTGAAAATAAAACATTGGCCCATCCTGCCAGTGTGGACTCCATTTCGACTTCAGCAGGACAGGAAGATTTTGTCAGCATGGCACCATGGGCAGGTCGGAAATGCTTACGTATTTTGGATAATGTCAGAACTATTTTGGCCATAGAAATCATAGTAGCAGGAAATGTAAATTATCGGTTTCACAAAAAACTGGTATCGGGGAATGGATTAATCCCAGTCATGAACCTCCTGCGACGTCATCAAGTCCTTTCAATGCAAGATCGTCCTTTATCGAATGATTTTGCAACTGTCAACCAACTAATTCAATCAAGAAAATTTATCAACGGCGTTAATAAACGCATCAAGCTATCATAGTGTAATGAAAAACAGACCACCATTTGTACATTCACTCACTTTTGATGATGTACTGCTCGTACCCCAAAAATCGAATGTACTTCCCAGAGAAGTTAATTTACAGACCCGACTCACTAAGGGAATCACCATGAATATTCCACTCCTGTCTGCTGCCATGGATACAGTAACAGAAAGCGACATGGCAGTGGCCTTAGCCAGAGAAGGTGGTATCGGAATAATCCATAAAAATTTATCGATTGAGAACCAAGTAAAAATGGTTGATCGGGTTAAACGATCTGAGAGTGGCATGATTGTGGACCCGGTCACATTAACTGCGGATAAAACCATCCGAGATGCAAAAACAGTGATGGCCAATTATCATATTAGCGGATTACCTGTGTTGGAAGATGGAAAGCTTGTGGGTATTATTACCAATCGGGATATACGCTTTGAAACAGATGATCGTTTATCCGTCCGGGATCGTATGACATCAGAACGACTGGTTACTGTACCCGTAGGCACGACTTTAGAGGAAGCAAAGAATGTGCTGCAGCAACATCGAATTGAAAAATTGCTGGTTGTGGATAAAAAAGGCAGACTTGCAGGACTAATCACGGTAAAGGATATTCAGAAGAAAGAGGATTTCCCTCACGCATGTAAAGATGATAGCGGCCGGTTACGTGTAGGNGCTGCTCTGGGCGTTAGTAGAGATGGAAAAGAAAGAGCGAAGGCCTTATCCAAAGCGGGTGTAGATGTGATTGTGATTGATACAGCTCATGGTCATTCGGTNGGTGTGTTGAACTCAATCCAGGAAATTAAAAAATCAGTGGGTGACGTTCAGGTGATTGCAGGAAATGTGGCCACNGCTGATGGGACAAAAGCATTAATTGATGTGGGTGTGGATTGNGTAAAGGTTGGTATTGGGGCAGGGGCCAGTTGTACCACCCGGATTGTAGCCGGTGTTGGGGTGCCCCAGCTCACGGCGATCATGAATAGCGTGGATGAAGCCCAAAAACATAATATTCCAATCATTGCCGATGGTGGTCTCCGTTATAGTGGTGATGTATCCAAGGCTATTGCAGCAGGAGCAGAAGTGGTAATGCTTGGCAGTATGTTAGCNGGAATGGACGAAAGTCCCGGCGAATCTATTCTGTTTGAAGGGCGTCAGTATAAAACATATCGCGGGATGGGCTCTCTCGGCGCCATGCAGGAAGGGAGTGGTGATCGATATTTCCAGGAAGGTGCTGAANCGACGAAACTCGTTCCAGAAGGCATTGAAGGAATGGTCCCCTATCGTGGTTCCGTTCGAAATACCATCCACCAGTTGATGGGTGGATTAAGATCTTCTATGGGATATTGCGGTGCGAAAGATATTAGAGATTTTCACGGGAAAGCAGAATTTATTCAAACCACATCCGCCGGGGTAAAAGAAAGTCATCCTCATGAAGTAAAAATTATGAAGGAAGCGCCAAACTACCAGGTATCTGATAGTTAGCATATTATTATATCATAATTTCCAGTAAAGACGATATAAATAAAAACCCCGTGTAAACGGGGTTTTTTCATTGATCAATAAGAGAGGGGCCGGTCAGGGAGATAAAGAATTCAAATGCCGAGTAATCTGGGATTTTCGGCGGGCAGCGGTGTTCTTCTTTAAGAGGCCTTTGCTTGCCATTTTATCAATGGTGCTTACAGCCTTTGTATATAGACTTTGCGCTTCACCGGCGTCGGTGGATTGCAATACACGTTTAATAGCTGTTTTTAAGTCTGACCTCTTCTCCACATTGAATTCATGGCGCTTTTTGTCCTGACGTTCTCTTTTTATTTGTTGCGGATGTCGATCCATTGGTTCCTCAAATATTAATTAAAATTTCGGACGCGAAGTTATCTCATAATTACGCACTTCGCCAAAAGAAAAAATGTGTTGAATCGTGTTCCCTTAAGGAGTAATTTTACGCCGATGATGAAACAAATGCTCTCTCAGGTTTTTGTTCTAATTGCTGCCATTGGCTTATTAACCACGGGATGCGAAAAAATATTAGGAACAATGAATGATTTCATTTATTCTACTTCCTTTGAAAAATACGAATCGATGGATGCTTGGGAACAAGGTGCATCTGCGGAATATAAAAGTGATGCTCCTACGGGTGGCGGNAATCGATCTCTTTATGTATCCGGTGGTTGCGTGGTTCCACATATGATATTGGATATGGGTAAAGTCAAATCTGATAATCTATATAGCGTATCTTTTTTTGGAAAAGTATTGGCGAATGGTGGATTTGTTCAATTATATGCTGAAGTCAGTGATTCAGAAAAAGTACTTTTGGGTTCCATTCAATTAACAGAAATGGATTGGAAAGAATATCTCTTACAATCCTCAACACCAGTACCTGTTGGTTATAATCTAAAGATTGAAATGAGTGCAGGCGGTTTTATCGCCGGNGGTATGATTATCGATCTTTTGGAAGTGAATGAATTGAAATAATTTTTCTTTTTTCGATAAATATTGTGAGATTCATCACAAACATTGAAGTAAAATCATCGTAATTTTACCTTTTCCATCTATCCTTATTTAGATTGTATTTTCTGCCATGAGTAAAACCGATCATCTACGAAATGTTCCTATATTTACAGATCTATCAGATTCTGATTTAAACAGGATTGCATCTAAAATGGTTTCCCGCGATTATGAAAAAGGTCAAATGATCCTGTTGGAAGAAAGCACTGGGGAAACTTTTTTTATTATAACGAGTGGTACCGTAAAGGTGACCCGTTTGAGTGATGACGGGAGGGAAGTGATCCTGGCATTGTTGGGGGAAAGCGATTTTTTTGGAGAAATGTCTTTATTAGATGGAGAAGGTCGATCGGCCAATATTGTGGCGAACGAAGATGCAGAAGTNATGACTTTATCTCGACGAGATTTTCTCGAATATCTGGAAACGTATCCAAAAATTGCCATTGCCCTATTAGAGGAATTGGCAGTTCGTATACGGAAAAGCGATCAACAAATCGAAAGTTTGTCCTTGAGTGATTCTGAACAACGAATTGGTATCACTCTCATACGGTTGGCGGAAGAACGTGGAACCATAAAGCGAGGAGATGTGACGGTTCAAAATTTACCCTATCAACAGGATATAGCCAACATGGCGGGTACCTCCAGGGAAACAGTTTCCCGTACCTTAAAATTACTGGAAGATAAAAAATTAGTTAAACGAAATGGGAGCGATATTACCATTTTTAATTTTAATNNTTTCCGACAATCTTTCTCTTAAACACTTTTTAATTAAAACATAAGTACAATGGATTCAGATACGCTGGATCGAATTCGATCNAACGATCATCGNACCCTNTCCANGGTNATNAGTCAAATAGAAAATGACGGTAATATTNCCGACTCATTTTTTAAAGAAGTTCACACCTCAGAAAACCAAGCAATTAGAATTGGCATTACNGGTCCACCCGGNGCNGGNAAAAGNACNCTGACCAATNNGTTAATTCNGNAATTTATCGATNANGGAAAAAGTGTGGGTGTGGTGGCTGTGGATCCCACCAGTCCTTTCACAGGTGGTGCCCTCTTAGGTGACCGGGTTCGGATGAACAATTATATATGGAATAATAATNTATTTATCCGAAGTATGGGATCCCATGGCGATTTGGGGGGATTGGCGAGAAAAACCCAGGATGTTGGGGACATCCTTTCAGCCAGCGGTAAAGATGTGGTCATTATTGAAACGGTGGGTGTTGGCCAGGGAGAGCATGATGTGGCCAAAGCGGTTGATTTAACCTTGGTTATATTGGTTCCNGAATCTGGAGATGNAATTCAACTGATGAAAGCAGGCTTAATCGAAATTGGGGATATGTTTGTTATAAACAAATCTGACCGAGAAGGGGCGGAGAGACTGGCGCAATCTTTAAAAAGTATGCTCCACACATTTACAAAAAAGGGGAAACTGGAGCCACCGGTATTCAATACATCCGCGGATAGAAATGAAGGAATACTTGATCTCTACAATGGCATGAATGAATTGCTAAAAGTCATGGAGAAGGAAGGAATCTTAATCCAAAAACAATTAGATAGACATCGAAACAGAGTATATAATATAATTCAGGATAGACTCCTTAAAANATTCTGGACGCAGGAACGATTAGATCAACTTGAAATATCCATCAATCATTTGGACACCACCCAAACTTCTCCCCACGAAGTTGCGACTTCCTTGTTGAAGAAATCCCATGAATAAAAACAAAAATTCAATGCCATTCCTGGACCATTTGGAAGAATTACGATGGCGACTTGTAAAATCTATCGGATCTATTTTACTGGGAGCAGCCGTTACATTTTTTTTTATTGATTTTTTAATNGAACTATTAATNAGACCCACAAAAAATTTATCAACTCCCATGGATTTGCAAGTGTTAAAAGTCCAGGGGATGTTCATGATTAAATGGGGAATTGCTCTCATCGGAGGCGTGGTCCTTGCCATTCCGGTTTTAACGTTTCANCTATGGAAGTTCATCGCGCCGGGCCTTTATTTAAATGAAAAGAAATATGCAGCTCCATTAATCATTTTTACTTATTTATCCTTTCTCATAGGATTGATATTCGCCTACACGGTTATGATTCCATTTTCTCTTGAATTTTTTACTTCAGTAGGAATGACTGGAATTGATAATAATTTTTCCATCAATTATTATTTCAATTTTATCACCTGGCTGATGATTGGAAGTGGTTTCATTTTTGAACTACCTGTTTTGGTGTTTATTTTGTCTGTTATCGGTTTATTAACACCNGCATTTATGAGCCATTACCGACGTCATTCGGCTGTAGTGATTTTAGTCTTAAGTGCTTTTATTACACCCCCGGATCCCGTAAGTCTCGTTTTAATGTCCATTCCTTTATTGGGTTTATACGAATTGAGTATTGGTGTGAGTTGGCTGGTAAATCGGAAAAAATCTGGGTAATTTCAGACTGTGANACAAGAACTTAAATCCCTGAAGGAGATTACCCANCCAATTTTCGAGGACATTAAGCTTTTNGAAGAGGANTTTAGGAACGCACTCCGTTCAGAAGTTCGGTTAATTAATCTGGTTGGTAAATATATTATACGGCATAAAGGTAAGCATATTCGCCCANTATTAACTATCCTNGCTTCTCGCGTGTGCAGCCAACCAACGATAAATAGTTATCGTGCTGCAGCCATGATTGAATTGCTCCATCTGGCTACATTGCTCCATGATGATGTGGTTGACGAAGCGGAAAAGCGCCGTGGATTTCCTTCGATTAATCGAATATGGAAGAATAAAATAGCCGTTCTTATGGGTGATTTTGTTTTAAGTAAAACATTGATCANTATGGTGGGCTTAAAAGATTTTNNTGCATTGCAGCTTATTGCAGATACGGCGGAAAAACTGGCTGCGGGTGAAATTCTCCAGGTAGAAAAGGCATTAACAAGATCCATGACTGAAGAAGTGTATTTTGATATGATTTATCAAAAAACCGCGTCCCTTATGTCCACCAGTTGTGAGTTAGGTGCCATTACATCCACGGGGAAAGATAGAGATAGAAAAGCCATGGTTACCTATGGTACAAAATTGGGAATGGCCTTCCAAGTAAAAGATGATTTATTTGATTTATTAGGCAGTGAAAATCAAACGGGAAAAGATATGGGNGCTGATGTGAAGCGGAACATGATGACTTTACCCCTGATTCATACNTATGAAAAACTTTCAAAAGTGGAAANNCGGCAAATTAAAAAAATATTAAGTTTAAAAAAGAAATCCTCCGCTAATCTGGCTGATTTAAAGATGATTGTAGATGGAGCTGGCGGATTCACTTATGCCAAACAAAAAATAGATGAATTTAATCATCAGGCATTGGATGCCATTTCACCTTATCCGGATTCACCTTATAAGCAATCCATGGTGGATTTGATTAGTTTTAACGTACAGCGTACAGGGTAAANCCATGCTAGGCCCACGGACCATTCTGGTCCTCCGTTTCAGTTCTATCGGGGATATTGTCCATACCACATCGGTNATTGGCACCTTAAAAANATATTTCCCACAATCTAAAATTGATTTTATGACATTGTCCAAATTTGCACCATTGCTGGAAGGACACCCCTTTATCAATAAAGTTCATGCTGTTGATATCAACGCCGGGTATAGTCAACTGCGNCAAACTGGGTTTGAAATGGAAATGATGGAATACGATTTGGCTATTGACCTTCATAATACAACCCGTTCTCAAGTGATTCGATGGGGATTGATAACAACCAACCATGTCCATATTAAAAAACCGCGCTGGAATCGGTTTAAGTTATTCGCACTTCATCAAAATGATTTTCCNAATAACTTCACNGTTCGGACTTGGCTCCATGAACCGATTCAACATTTGTTACCAGAAAACTTTACAATCGGACAATCGCGCTTGTTTGTTTCGGAAGCTGAAAAAAGCGGTATAAATAAATTANTAACCAGAGACGGTTTAAATGGAAAATATTTTGTAGTGACTCCCGGAGCAGCTTGGGCACAAAAGCGTTGGAAAGCGGAAAGGTATGCGCGAGTAATCGACCAATGTGCCAGTCAGTTAAATATGCAAGCCGTATTNATTGGTGGTNTGGGNGATGACATTTGTGAAATGATTCAAAATTCTGCAGATTCCATGGTGATTGATCGCCATGGAAAAACAAATTTAAGAGAATCATTAGCCATAATCAGTCAGGCTGAATTTGTACTCGGCAGTGATACGGGATTTCTCCATGCAGGAGANGCNTTAGGTATNTCTGCTGTNACATTATTGGGCCCAACAGCNANGGAGACTGGTGCGGGTGTCTTTTTACNGTCATCCCAAGTGGTAGAAANGNAAGGNTTGTGGTGCAGACCNTGTTCACAAAATGGNAGTATTCCNTGTTACCGTAAAGAACAATATTGTATGAATGGGATTGAGACAGATCACGTATTTTCGGCNATAACCANTCTGGATATTTCATGANCNTTTGGAAGATTATTTATAATATATTTCTTTTGCCAGCACTTTTGATATTTGGTGTTGTTGGATCATTATTCCATAAAAAAATCCGAGATGGCATGATAGGACGATTTCNATCCTACGGNGAATTGAAATCATTNATGGAACGGACNGGNCAGGGAAAAACNATCTATTGGTTCCATGCNGCCTCTCANGGNGAATTTGAACAAGTGAAGCCNGTGCTTGNGGGACTGAAAGAANTGGAACCCCATNCCTTAGCGGTTGTGAGTTTTTTCTCTCCGTCGGGNTTTCAGCATGTGGATGATAAACATATTGACTGCAAGGTNTATTTACCGATTGATTTACCGTGGATGGTGAAAAAGNGTTTAAAAGTTGTTCAACCNAAGAAGTTAATACTTGCTGCCTATGATGTATGGCCAAATTTAATTTGGAAAGCGAAATCTATGGGAATCCATNCAACATTATTTGCTGCCCGGTTTTCGGAGAATACATCGAAACTTTTCCCTGGGGTAAGAAATTTTTATCGAAGCGTTTATGGCTGTTTTTCGGCTATATATACGATTTCCACGCTGGATNANGAACGATTGCANCANATACTTTATCCNANAGGCCAGCCTATCGTACGTGTATTGGGTAATCCACGATATGATCAAGTCAAACAGAAAGCGGATCAATTCACATCCGAACGTACGGAATCTGTATTNCTGCGTCCCAAGCGGCTTTTGGCCGNGAGTATTCACTCAGAAGACGAACAGGTTATTCAGGGGTCCATCATGAGCCTTATGAATGAGATTGAAGATTTGTATCTTGTATGGGTTCCCCATGAGCCTACAGAAAGGAATGTATCTGAGGCCGAATCATTTTTTCAGTCCAATCATTTTTCCACAGTCAGATTGGGAAATAAAAATCCCAATCAACTGGATGCGCGCGTGATTATTGTGGATACAATTGGTCGATTATCTCAACTCTATTGGGATGGCCAAATGGCCTACATTGGTGGTGGATTTTCTACAGGTGTGCATAATGTGATGGAACCGGCGATTGCTCGTTTACCGGTGTTTTTTGGTCCGCGCTACAAGAATTTTAATGAAGCAGAGGAACTGATAANTGATGGGGGCGGATTTTCGATTGAATCCGGAACAGATCTCTACCTTGGAATGAAACAATTATTTGAAGATCGGGATGCATTNCTAAAAGCGAGCTATGCTGCCACGAATGTGATTCATCGTAATTTAGGCTCAGCTACACGGATCGTGCGTAATCTGATTCATGATTGATTCAATCTCTTTCAAAGTAAATTTTCAAAAATTTNATCATACGGCAGCCCATTCGTTTTCTGCAGGCCTCCATGTGATTTATGGAGAAAGCGGTAGTGGAAAATCCCAGTTTATTAGAACCATGGCTGGNTTTGAGTCTGAGACACAACCAAATTTTTCCTTCGAGGATAAATCGATTCCAGAATCCATCCAAATCGTATTTCAAAATCCGGAAAACCAAATTCTTTCCCACACCATAGAAACAGAATTGTCATTTGCNTTTGAAAATCAATTTACAGATTTCCAAATACTCCAACATAGGCTCGATGAACTCAAGAGTGATTTGCCCATGATAACCGATTGGCAGCGTCATCCNGCAACATTGAGTGGTGGGGAAATGGAAATGTTGAATCTTGTAACAGCATTTAGTGCGGATCCGGACGCCATATTTATTGATGATGGCCTTTCATTCCTGAATGAAAATGCAAAAAANNATTGGGTGAAATGGATCCGAAGTAAAATGTCCAATATTAAAACAGTATTATGGTTTACTTCTGACCCGGCGGATTTACAATATGGAGANANTCANTGGGAATTGAGNTTATCNGGTTTGNAAACTGTTAACCCCGAATCAAATTTAACNCATTATAATTATCGTCATTCCNCTGGAAAATTATCATTAGTANTGAATGATCTTTGNTTTCACTATGAGGGAAATAANACTCATATTCTGGAACATTGTTCCTGNAATATCAACGATGCCCGTTCTATCGGTTTAATTGGTAAAAACGGGTGTGGGAAAACCACTATNTCCAAATTAANNACAGGAATACTTATCCCTGATAAAGGTGAAATAAATCTATATATAGATGGTAAAACACCCCGAATTGCTGNATTAGATCAATTNCCAGAACGAATGCTGGGTCCGGATTCGTTGGAATCATTCTTGTCTGAATTGGTGGCGAACCAGAAAATAAATCCCCGACTAATAAATAAATGCATTAATCGTCTAAATTCATATCAGATTAATTGGGAATTAGTGAAAGATCAATCTGTTTTGGATATCCCCTGGTCAAACTTACGGATGGCATTGATTATTATTTTAGCCCATTGTGACTATGGCGTCTTGATTTTAGATGAACCAACCTTTGGATTGGGTTGGAATCAAAAGTTAATTTTAAGCCAATTTTTTAAGGAAATGTTAACCCAAAATCATTTAATTCTCATTTCGCATGATAAGCAATTTGTTTCTGCACATTGTGATTTCATCTATGATGTTGATTCGTTGTCAATCATGCATAACCAAAATGTTTTAACCAATGTCGAATAAACCCAAAATTACAGATCCGACTCGAATTTTAACCGTGGCAAATATGATTAGCCTGGGACGCG
>PAXB01000053.1 GCA_002715035.1 Fidelibacterota bacterium | reverse complement strand
TTCTCATTTTGGAAGGGGCTCAGGCCGGGTTGAGTTGGGAGACTATTTTGAAAAAAAGAAAGGGCTACCGAGACGCTTTTGATCAATTTGATGCAGAAAAAATTGCCAAATATTCAGATGATAAAATTGAATCATTACTTCAGAATCCCAATATTGTCCGCAACAGATTAAAGGTGAAATCGGCAGTTTTAAATGCACAATTATTTCTGGAAGTCCAAAATTTTTTTGGTAGTTTTGATAAATATATCTGGCGATTCACCGATGGAAAAACAATCCAGCACAATTTTAAGAAAATGAGGGATATACCCGCGAATACTCCGGAATCCGACGCCATGAGCAAAGACCTAAAAAAACGAGGGTTCAAATTTATCGGGGCCACCATTTGTTATGCCTTCATGCAGGCCACAGGGATGGTGAATGATCATGTGGAATATTGTTTTAGATATAAGGAATTATCCAAATGAAACCCAAAATAGAGTTAAATTCGTATACACGGACAAAAAGGAAAATTGTCATGAAAAAATTATTAGCCCTTTCATTAGTTATTGTTGCTGTTACCATGTTTGCTGGACAAACTAAACAAGAATCACATAAGGAATTTGTCATGGATAAAGTTGAAAAAAGCGATCAGGAATGGGAAACTTGTCTCACACCGGAAGAATATCAAATCCTGAGAGAAAAGGGAACAGAACTTGCCTTTACGGGGGAATATTATAAGCATAAAGAAAAAGGGACATATGTATGTGCCGCATGTGGGAATGACTTATTCAGCTCAGATACCAAATATGACTCCGGTTCCGGTTGGCCCGCATTTTTTGATGCATTGGATAAAACCAAGGTCAATACAAAATCGGATATCAGTTATGGCATGGTTCGGACTGAAATTACCTGTGCAAAGTGTGATTCCCATTTAGGCCATGTGTTCAAAGATGGTCCAAAACCAACAGGATTACGGTATTGTGTGAACTCTGTGGCGTTGGATTTTTCCCCCAAAAAATAAGCCATATTTTTTACCAATTGATTAAGGGCCGATTCGTCGGCCTTTTTTTTAACTTTTTTGGGTCATTACCGTCTAATATGTTAAATTATTTCATAATCAGGAAAAGAATTTTTATGAATTTGCGCATCACTCATTCCATACTTTTTATTTTATTTATCTCAATTGGCATATCCCAAGGCCNAATGGGANACAGCCGTCCTGAANCCATCGATTGGACAAAANCGTTAGATTTATCTGAGGAACAAGCCAAGAAAATGACTGAGATTAATCAAGGGTTCCGGAATGAGATTATGGNCATGAGAGAANCNGCATNNGGTGATCCCATGGCNATGATGGCAAACATGCAGGANAAACAAAAGCAAAGAGATAAAGCTGTCAAAAAAGTTCTCTCCAAAAAACAATTTAAAAAATATAAAAAAGAATTGAAGTCCCAACAAAAAGAAAGAAGAAAAGGGATGGGTGGAAAAAATAAGGGGCAGGGCCGCCGAGGTGGCCAAAAGGGCCGGAGAAGGAATTAATGAAAAAAAATATTTTTGGACTGCTTTTCATTTCCATTATTCTGAGTCAAAATAAAACCCAGGATATTTCAGGTACCATTCTTGATATGGATAATTTAGAACCATTGCCTTATGCCAATGTTGTTGTCATGGGGATTGATCGAGGTATCACCTCTAATTCTGACGGGCAATTTGTCCTGGTTGATATACCAGCGGAACCCTGTTCTCTTATTATCTCTTATATTGGATATCGTACAGTAAAGATTGGATATGACAATTCTGGCCCAAAACGATCATTGGATATTCGCCTAAAGATGGAAGCATTGGATTTTCAATCCGTAGATGTGATCGCAGATGAATACCAAGTGATGAAAAGTGCCGATGAAGTGAGTAAAGTGACCATTTCTCCCCGACAATTAGCGCTGCTTCCCAACATGGGTGAAGTGGATATTTTTCGCTCATTGCAACTTCTACCAGGAATAAGCAGCACCGGCGATGGTTCTTCAGGATTAAACGTCCGTGGCGGGGGCTCTAACCAGAATATGGTCTTGTTGGATGGAATGAATATTTATCATGTGGATCATTTCTTCGGTATGTTCAGTGCCTTCAACGCTGAGGCGATTAAGGATGTGCAAGTGTATAAGGGCGGATTTCCATCCAAATACGGCGGACGTCTATCCAGTGTTATTGATATGACAGGTAAAAATGGCGATCTGACNAGACGGCAATTTGGATTGGGTGCCAACCTCATGTCCACACAATTATTGTACGAAACACCGATTATATGGGGAGGNAGTTGGCTCTTTTCATATCGACGTTCCTATTCCGATTTTATGTCCAGCCCCTTTTTTGATAAAATGTATGAATTTGTGACTGGCGATGATGAGGGTCCCGCTAATAACCGCCGCAGGGTTAACCGGCAAGATCCTGATGATGAAACGGCATTTCAGCAGCAAATATTTCCCACATTTTATTTTTACGATCTCCATAATAAAGTAACATTTACGCCAGGTAATAGGGACGTAATTAGCCTCAGTATGTATGGGGGTAGGGATTTTTTAAATGAATCCCGTGAGACNTCNGGTATTCGNGGNNGNCCNGGNCNCGGCGGTGGCGGTGGCGGGAATCAGCAAGATATTACNCTCATGGATGAAAACAATACCGATTGGGGAAATCTGGGNGTGAGTCTTCGGTGGAATCATAAATGGACGGACCGTTTNTCCAGNCANGCNTTGGTGAGTTCTTCTCAATTTAAAAGCAATTATGACCGCAATGCATATCTTCAAGGAGGCGGAAATTTTAATTTCAGAATTGGGGAAGGGAATGGCGCCATGGATCAATCCTTTCGGATTGANAATGTNTATCATGCCAGTGCAAAGCATATTCTGGAATTTGGGATGGAATTCACTAATCTGGGGACCCACTATGATATCGCTATTTATGATACAGTTCAGATCCTCAATCTGGAATCCAATACCATATTAGCCAGTTTATATTTGGAAGACCGATGGAAGGTAATGCCATCCTTAACCCTTGGAATGGGGGTTCGGACCACCACTCAAATGGGATTGGATAGTCTATTNGTACTGGATATGTCTGCTGATTCTATATTCATTTCGCCTCGATTGTTTTTTTCCTGGAATGTGACAGATCACTTTACTCTGAAAGGGGCTTGGGGTAATTATTTTCAATTCATCAATAATATAGTTTTAGAAGATGTGCTCCAGGGGAATTCGAATTTCTGGCTTGTGTCCGATGATAACATTCCAGCGGGATCGGCAGAACACCAAATTCTGGGTTTTAAATATGAAACTCGGAAATACCTGTTTGAAGTGGAAGGATATCGAAAATACTTAGATGGNTTNGTGGAATATACGCGCAGGTTTCAGGAATTGGCTGATTACGGGAATTATTTCTTTTTTGGTGATGGATATGCAGAAGGAGTGGAATTCCTCGCTCAGAAAAAATCCGGCGCTTTTAATGGGTGGCTCAGTTACACCTATGCCAATGTGAAATATGATTTTGGTGCGTTGGCGCCTGAACCTTATCCTGCCAGCCATGATAAAACACATGAAGCTAAAATCGTCGGAATGTATAAATGGGGTCCATGGAATTTTGCATCCACATTTGTATATGCCACTGGCACACCTTACACCACTCCCCAAAGCAGATATTATTTACCGCTGTTGAATGGGGATGAATTCACTTATATCCATGTGAGTGATAAAAACGAATATCGCTTGCCTGATTACCACCGAATGGATTTGAGCATATTTCGTCAAATGCAAACGCCGGATTTTAAATGGGACGTGGGTTTGTCCGTTTTCAATATATATAATCGAAAAAATGTGAATTATCGTGAATATGATTTGGATGTTGTTCCGGTTGTGGTNTCAGATGTCATGCTATTGCCCATGACAATAACATTGTTTTTTAAAGTGACATTGAAGTAGGGAGATTCGATGAATAANAAATTATTTTTCTCAGCGCTTTTTAGTATCACCTTTTTAACACTCAGTTGCGAAGATGACCTTTTGCCGGTGCCCGAAGCCGACTTGATCGTCGTCAGGGGATACCTCTATGCAGGCCAGCCAGTGACGGATGTGATCATAGCCTCCACACTGGCATTGGACGACGAAAGTGAAATTGCTATCCCAATCGATTCCGCAGTAGTGGTTCTTAAACGGGGTGCAGAAAAATTTGTTTTGTCCCCTGTCCATTCTTATGATACAACTGAAACGGATACAACATTCAGTATCACCTACACGTACCCTGATAGCGACCTTGTGGTGGCCGAAGGTGACACCTTTATCCTGGATATTAATTATGGCGAGCAGCACCTCACATCTGAGGCAATTGTTCCTGCAAAACCAGATAGTTTTTCGTCTAATATCGATACAATGTATGTGCCATCTTTTGATAGGAACAGGGATTATATTCGATGGATCTTTGCTGATTCAAATATAATCCGCCTCAATTGGGACAATCCAGAAGATCATTTTCATTATCTTTTGATGGATAATGTTGAGGAAGATCCGGAACCGTTAGAAAAAACATTACCTCCCCGGTGGCGGCGTTTTATTTCGGAACCTTTCATTGATACATCTTACGCCATGCNGGCAAGTACAATCACNCATTTTGGGAGACATGACATTGTGCTTTTTCACGTCCAGACGGATTATGTACTGCTTTATCAATCCAGTGGCCAAAATTCACGNGATTTGAATGAGCCTTACAATAATATTAATGGCGGGTTGGGCATGTTCACGGCCTTTAACAGTGATACAGTTTCCATCGTTTTGCTTCCCAAAAAGTAGGGGAACTTTAAGTCAATAAATAAGTCAGACCGCTGGCTTTGTTTTGTGCCATGGCCAATGTACGTTCCTCAGGATTCGCATAGTTCAAGTCCCAATCTTTGAGTTTGGGCGCCATGATTCGATGGTATATCCAAGGTGTAAACAAGACCAAATAAACGCAGGATAAATATCCCAAAGGCATTTCTGGTGCGTTAGGATGGGCCTTCAATTCCCAATATTCCAGTTGGGTGTTTTCGTGGTGCGATGAGTGACGGGTTAAATTGTACAGGAAAAAACTGCTGATTCGCCGATTGGTATTCCAGGAATGTTTTGGAAGAATGGGTGCGCCCTCTTCCCGGATTAACCCGTAATGCTCCATATAGTTGACGCCTTCCAACATGATTTTTCCACCCATGGCCATGAAGAGAAACATGATGACGCCTCCCCAGCCACCGATAAAAAAAGCACCGGTGGTTAAGATCCCAGATCGAATGTATCCAATAATCATTCGATTAGAAATTGAAGCGGGACTTTGACCTCTTTTTCTGAGACGGTTATTTTCAATAATCCATGCATTCCGGTGACTGAGAATTGTGGATCGAAGGATAAAATGGTATGGGTTTTGGCCGCGCTTTGCGGTGGCAGGATCAATGGATGTGGCCACATATTTATGGTGACCGTAAACATGTTCGATGGCAAAGGCACAGTCCCAGGTGAGTGCCAATAGCCAGTTTCCGAGAAACATATCCAATCGATTTCGTTTTCGATGGGTAAGTTCATGCCCCACATTTGTTCCCGCTGATGCCATCATTAACCCCATTACAATAATATAGCCCATGAGGTGAGGAATCGTGGTCGCTTCACGAACCGCCATCAATGATGTGCCCCAATCTGGCAGGGGTAAGTCTCCAGCCATCCAGACTGAAATAATTACCGCAGTCAATAATAGAGGCAGGTTGATATAGAGTAAAAAATTGAGTGTGTTGGTGGATGTATAGCTTGGCTGGGAATTATCATCCCCTAAGAATAGATCTCCGAACATAATAATGAATAAAAAAATGACATAATAGATCCACATCCAGTATTGTCCCTGTAGGGCAAAAAATATACCCAAGGCAACCAGGAGTGGCGTGGCAGTATAACGGAGGTAATTCGTCATGGTTTGAATCCTCGTAGTTTACCCATAGTTTGGAGAATATCCAAATAGGTGTCAGGGCGTAATCTTCTATGCCTTTCACCAGAATTGAGACTTCACCTAACCAATTTTTCTTGGTGCTAGATAAAACGATTGAAAAAAATAATCATTATATTGTTGATGGGATTAAAGCATTAAATTCATGGTATAGAAACCGCAATCAAAAGGAATATCATCATATGGAATTGTTATTTAGTTTAATAGGAACCAGTCTGTCTGCTGCAGGATTTTATGCCGTTCATTACATAATTAAGATTGCTGAAAAAAACGAATCGTAAACTATAGACTTAAAAGAATTTAAAAGCCCTGTCCTGATTTATCTGGATGGGGCTTTTTTTATTTATAAAAAAATGTAAAATTCAGATATGGTTCAAACAAACAAAATTATGGTATTCACAGTGAATAATCCTTTTTCAAGGAATGGATGAAATATGATTGGGAAACTATTTGCCCTATCATCCATATTTATTATTCTTTCTTGTGCGGGGGAGAATGAAGATGTGAAAGCTTCATTCGAAGTAGATGGCATGGATGTGCGAAATGGTTTTCTATGACTGGGATGACCCACCAATGTGGGTAAGGCCCTGGATGGGCTGAAGGGTGTTTCGAAACATACATTTGACAGTGAAACTTGGATATTCACAGTAACTTATTATAAGGGAAAACTCAAGCGTGATGAAATCATGCAAGCAGTGGAAGCGGCGGAAGAAGGATTTAAAGTTAAAAATTGGAAACGGGTACAACATGAATAGTGAAATTGAATTGAAAGATATTAAAATTTATACCGCCAATTGGTGCCCATACTGTATTGCGGCAAAACGGTTTTTTGATGGGAAAGGGTGGCAATACGAAGAAATCAATATTGAGGAAAAGGGTTGGAATCGNGCAAAACTTTTAGAGGTTGGAAAATCCATGACCGTTCCTCAAATCGTGATTGATGGAGAAGCCATTGGTGGGTATGATGAACTTATGCGGGCATATGGCTAAATCATAATACCGGATTGTTTTCCAAAATANTATTTGATACCCGCCCCGTAGNATTGATTACAATTGAGCGCGGACTGCACGGGAGCGGCTCCATACCGACTTCTTAACCTTGTCTCCAATCCTGAACGCAGCGAACTACTTGATCAGGTGGGTAAACATAAAAAAATCATGAAGAAAGAAAAGAAATAACTTTTCATTATCGTTGTTAAAACCCCCTGACTTATCTATTGGAATGAATAGGTAAAATCAGGGGTTTTTTATTTTGGTATCATCCTATACTTTAGTTTAACCTTTCCCTTCTTATTAAAGATTAAAATAAATAATAGCCAGGAATTACTCATGAGCAATGCCGCACCCCGTTTTTCATCTCGATTTACATTTCTAATCAGTGCCCTCGGCATTGCGGTAGGTACAGGCAACATCTGGCGTTTCCCACGGATTGTGGCCACAAACGGCGGTGAAAATGGTGCTGGTTCATTTTTGGTGGCGTGGATTATGTTTCTCTTTTTATGGAGCATTCCACTTATTATTGCTGAATATGTTTTGGGCCGACAATCTCGTAAAGGAACCGTGGGTGCCTTCGCCCATTTTATGGGGAAGCCGTTTGCCTTCTTAGGTGGATTCGTCGGATTTGTTTCCACAGCCATTGCTTTTTATTACTCCGTTGTTGTGGGTTGGAACATCTACTATTTCGGCAGTATGACATTCAACGCNCTTCCCAATACGACCGAANCATCCTGGGCAATTTGGAATAATTTTCAAAATGGATCATTNCCNATNTTNTTTCATGCCATTGCCATGAGTGTGGGNGGTTTTGCNATTTATANAGGNGTNTCCTCTATCGAAAAAGTGAATCGCATACTCATTCCAACTTTATTGGTCATTGTACTTTTGTCGGTGGTCAGGGCCCTCATGCTCCCGGGGTCAATGGCNGGCATTACCTATCTATTTACACCGGATTGGGCCCAACTGAAAGAACCCCGTATTTGGCTGGAAGCCTTAACTCAAAATGCCTGGGATACAGGTGCGGGATGGGGGTTGTTCCTNACCTATGCCATTTATGTCAANAAGCGGTATGGGNTCATTAAAAATGCCTTCACCGTTGCNATTGGGAATAACCTGGTTTCACTCATGGCTGCCATTATGGTTTTCAGTACGGTTTTTTCAATCTTAGGGAATGAAATGGGAATGGCAAAACCGGAAATTCTGGATGTAATGAAATCATCCGGTCCCGCCGCCACAGGATTGACCTTTATTTGGATGCCCCAGCTATTTGCGAAAATGCCTCTGGGTAAACCATTGGCCATCCTCTTTTTTCTTGGATTGAGTTTTGCCGGGTTCTCTTCGTTGATTTCCATGTTAGAATTGGCGGTTCGGAATCTCATCGACTTTGGGGTTAAACGGGCCACCGCCGTTGGTTGGATTGTTGGCGTTTGCTTTTTGATGGGAATTCCATCGGCACAGAATTTGAATATTTTGAGTAACCAGGATTTTGTCTGGGGTGTGGCACTTATGCTCTCGGGCATTTTTGTGGCTGCTGCTGTGATTAAATATGGATTATCTAAAATAATTCAGGAAGTGAGTGCCGAAAGTGAGAATGATTGGCCATTCCCAGTTTGGTGGTCTGGTGTGATTAATTATATTGTTCCCGCATTGGGTATNATTTTACTCAGTTGGTGGATGTGGCTTTCNGCCACNGNNTATGCCCCNAATGATTGGTACGATCCTACATCNTTATACAGTGTCGCAACATGTGTGGTGCAATGGGGTGTTGCCCTATTGATTTTATTTATCATTAACCGATGGATGAATAATAGACTGGAGAATCCATTAAATTAANGGTGTAGCGAGGCATGCCTCGCTAATATAAATTAATATCCCCTGTAGAGATGCCCCGATTCATCAGGACGTCCNTATAATTTATTTNAAAACCCTGACAACTTTTTTGAAACGAGCCTGTCTAAGGTGTGTTTTACAAATAATGGTGAAAGGTTATTTAAAATGAAATTGAATCGAATGTTGCCAGTCTTATTCAGCATAGGAATCCTGGGAGCGGGGGCACCTAAATTATCAGTAAAATCGGATGATCTGAAAAACCGTATTTTTGAAATAACACGAANGACAAACCCGATAATTATCGATGGTGATTTTGAGGATCCCGGTTTTTTTCTTTCTATCTTTAAAATTTCAAATAGCCCGCCTAACTTCCCATTCTATTAAATGAAATTAACAGGAGGTTAAATTGAAAATTTCTCAGCGTATGGTCACTTTGGGGTTGGCCCTTTTATTTTTTGTTCCTCAGTTTGGCATTGGACAGACCAACAAAAAAGCCGTCCAAAAATCTATCGAGAGTCGGACGAAAGAATATGAACAAATAGCCAAGTCCATTTGGAATTTTGCGGAAGTAGGATATCAGGAGGAGAAGAGTTCCGGGCTTCTCAAAAAAACGTTATCCGATGAAGGATTCAGTATTAAATCCGGTGTAGCTAAAATTCCCACGGCGTTTGTGGCGGAATATGGATCGGGTCAACCCGTAATCGGTATTCTGGCAGAATTTGATGCACTACCGGGTATTTCCCAAGAAGTGGCCACGCAAAGGCAACCAATTGAAAACCAAGGCGCCGGCCATGCCTGCGGTCATCATTTATTTGGTACAGCATCCACAGCGGCGGCCATTGCCGTAAAAGATTATTTAAAGAAGACCGGACAAAAAGGGACTATCCGACTATACGGCACACCGGCTGAAGAAGGAGGCTCCGGGAAAGTTTATATGGTCCGCGCCGGACTTTTTGACGATGTTGATGTGGTTCTTCACTGGCATGCGGGTGATCGGAATACGGCAAGTCCATCCACCTCCATGGCCAACCGATCAGCAAAATTTAGATTTCACGGCTATTCCGCCCATGCTGCCGGCGCCCCGGAAAAAGGGCGCTCATCTTTAGATGCAGTGGAAGCCATGAACCATATGGTGAACCTCATGCGGGAACATATTCCTGATGGATCACGGATTCATTATGTGATTACCCGTGGCGGGAATGCTCCCAATGTTGTGCCTGATTTTGCAGAAGTGTTTTATTACGTTCGGGACTTTAATGTAGATATTCTTGAGGATCTATGGGCCAGGGTCATTAAGACGGCTGAAGGTGCCGCCTTGGGAACAGGTACACGACTTGAATATGAAATCATTCATGGGAACCGACCCGTATTGGCCAATGATGTGGCACAAAAAATCATGTATGATAATTTGGTGGCTATCGGCGGCGTATCATATACAAAAAAGGAAAGAGCATTTGCGGAGCAGATTTACAAAACACTTCGGTCACCAGATAAGGAAATATCGTCCGCCGGCGAAGTTCAGCCCTATAAATTCACCAAGGGGAAAGGCTCCACCGATGTAGGAGATGTGAGTTGGATGGTACCTACAGCAGGATTGCGAACCGCCACTTGGGTGCCCGGTACATCGGCCCATACGTGGCAGGCAGTTGCGGCTGGTGGGATGAGTATAGGTGTGAAAGGTATGATGAATGCTGCAAAAACAATTGCCGGCACTGCTGTTGATTTATTCAATAATCCAGAAGCGGTGAAAAATGCCCAAAAAGAATTAATTGAGAGAAGAGGGCCTACATTTAATTATTACTCTCTACTGGGAGATCGGGGACCACCATTGGATTATCGAAAATAAAATTGAAGTAATAGTGCAATTAACGAAAATGCCAGTAAAAAATCCACGGCCATACCTCAAGTCATGGATCGTCATCCAGTCACAACAGGAACGGGGAATCTCCTATTGGTAGATATTTCGAATGCTTTGGCGAGAGAATTGGAAGGGATGGAAGGCGATCTACTATATATCAGTGATAAAAGAAAATGGCTGGGAGGATTATATTCTACTCATGCTGTTGTGGACGAAATATTTAAACATTCGGATAATTTGATTCAGCTGGATAGAGAAACAAGCGAATTGGTTATAACAAAAAACCGAATCAATGAAATATTGATTGTTGAAAAAATGTATTAAATATTTAAATTGAAAGATTAAACAGGGACAGAGTTGGAGAAAATAATGTCAAAAATAGATAGAAGAGATTTTATTAAAACCACTGCTTTAGTCGGCGCTGCCGCTGGCATAATGCCAACATCATTATTCGGGGCATCATCAAACAAACTTCAAATTGGAATTATTGGTACTGGGTTTAGGGGCCAGGGCATGACACGATTATTGCTTAACCGTCCTGATGTAGATATACCCGTCATTTGTGATATTGATGACCGCATGATTGAACGGGTGTTAAAAGTATTTGAGAAGTCGAGAAGACCCGCCCCCAAAATTTATAAAGATGGTCCCGAAGATTTTCGCAATATGGTGGCAAATGAAGATCTGGATGGCGTTTATATTGCGACACCCTGGGAATGGCATCATCCCATGGCCATGGCGGCGATGGAAAATGACATTCATGTGGGAACAGAAGTCCCTGCTGCGTTAACGGTGAATCAATGTTGGGATTTGGTAAATACATCTGAAAAAACTGGCAAACTCTGTATGATTATGGAAAATGTAAATTACCGCCGGGATATTATGGCCGTACTCTATATGGTAAGACAAGGGTTGTTTGGTGAATTGATTCATTGCCAAGGTGGATATCAACATGACTTGCGCCATGTAAAATTTAATGATGGTGTAAGTGCCTATGGTGGCGGTGTGGAATTTGGTGAAAAAGCCTTTTCTGAAGCGGCATGGCGAACCCAACATTCTGTCGATCGTAATGCAGACCTATATCCTACCCATGGTTTAGGACCGGTCAGTCCCATGCTGGATATTAACAGGGGAAATCGAATGGTTCACCTTACGTCTACAGCATCCCAATCCCGGGGACTTCATAAATACATTGTGGATAATGGGGGAGAAGATCATCCCAATGCAAAAGTGGATTTCAAATTAGGTGATGTGGTGACCACTGTGATCAAGTGTGCCAAGGGTCAAACCATCATGCTCAGTCATGATACCAATTCACCACGTCCTTATTCTCTTAATTTTCGGGTACAAGGCACCCAAGGGCTTTGGATGAAGGATAATAATTCTATCTACATTGAAGGGATGAGTCCTGAATCTCATCGTTGGGAATCGGATGAAGCATATTTAGAAAAATATGATCATCCACTTTGGAAGCGGTTTGAAGATCAAGCAACCGGCGCCGGCCATGGGGGTATGGATTTTTTTGTCGTTCGGGCATTTGTGGAAGCGTTGAAAGATAATCAAACATCGGTAATCGATGTGTATGACGCAGTGAGTATGAGTGTCATCGTGCCGCTATCGGAGAAATCAATTAAAATGAATAGTACTTCGGTGAAGATTCCGGATTTCACTCGTGGTAAGTGGAAAATAAATCAGCCTATCTTTGGATTAACGGACGCATATTAAATGCTATTATCAACATTAGACTGGACTATAGTCGGCGCATATTTCGCCCTTTCATTAGTTGTGGGTATTTGGGCGTCGAAGCAGGCGGGTAGGGATACAAAATCCTTCTTCTTGGCCGGTAGGAATATGCCCTGGTGGCTTTTGGGTGTGAGTATGGTGGCGACGACTTTCTCAACCGATACACCCAATTTAGTGACAGACCTTGTTCGCCAGAATGGAGTCTCAGGGAACTGGGGCTGGTGGGCATTTCTGTTAACAGGAATGTTGACCGTTTTCGTCTATGCAAACCTTTGGCGGCGTTCAGGGGTACTGACGGATATAGAATTTTATGAACTTCGATATAGCGGAAAACCAGCCGCATTTTTGAGAGGGTTCCGCGCCCTTTATCTGGGATTGGTCTTTAATGTATTGGTTATGGGTACGGTGAGTTTGGCCGCAGTAAAATTTGGTGAAATTGTGTTGGGATTACCCGGATGGGTAACGTTGACCATTGCTTGTTCTATTACATTGGCATATTCCACATTAGGCGGACTAAAGGCAGTTATTATTACAGATTTTGTTCAATTCACTTTGGCCATGATTGGTTCGATTTGGGGAATGTTTTATATTTTAGGTTTGCCTGAAATAGGCGGATTATCCAACCTGATTTCTCACGCAAATGTTGTGGATAAACTCTCTCTCATTCCGGATCTATCCAATCCCAATGCATGGGTACCCGTGTTGTTAGTGCCGCTGGCAGTCCAATGGTGGGCCAGTTATTATCCTGGAGCGGAGCCCGGCGGCGGCGGTTATATTGCTCAACGGATGTTTTCAGCCAAAGATGAAAAGAATGCAGTGGGCGCCACTTTCTTTTTTAATGTAGCCCATTATGCATTGCGACCCTGGCCCTGGATTTTGATTGCCTTAGCATCCCTTGTTGTATTCCCTGAATTATCGGATATTCAAAAAGCGTTCCCGAATTTACCAGCGGATAAATTGGGTCATGATGTGGCCTATCCCGCCATGCTTACATTATTGCCATCGGGACTTTTGGGGTTGGTTGCCGCGTCGCTAATTGCCGCATTCATGAGTACCATGTCCACGCAACTGAATCTCGGCGCCAGTTATTTGGTGAATGACTTTTACCATCGATTCATACGTCCGGATGCAACGGAAAAACAGTTGGTTAGAGCGGGTCGATTATTTACGGTCGTTTCTATTATTCTTGGTGGCGGTCTCGGGCTGCTGCTTACAAGTGCCGGACAGGCATTTACACTCTTACTGATGATCGGTGCGGGCACAGGCATGATTTACATATTGCGCTGGTTTTGGTGGCGGATTAATGCATATACAGAAATTGTAGCTATGATTAGTTCCATCATTATTGCAGGCTATTTCAATTTTGGGAATTCGGCGCTTGAGGGTTGGCAAAAGATTGTGATTGGCGCATTGCTCACAACGGTTGTTTGGATCGCAGCCACGTATTTCACACCCCCGGACGACGAAGAAACACTCCGAAATTTTGTAAAAAAAGTGAATCCCGGTGGTCCCGGTTGGGCAAAATATTCAGATGGCGTTTCCACGGAACCCTGGCCGGTGCCCAATGGTATTCTTTCCATGGTGTTGGGCTGTACCGCCGTGTATGGATTTTTATTGGGCGTAGGGCAATTGATTTATGGTCATACGGATAGTGGATTAATGATTTGTGGGTTGGGTATTATTGCATCCATTGGATTGTTTAAAGTTTGGAAATGATTACCAGAGAGTTGGAGATAGCACAGAGTCTTTTATTAATTTTTCTCTGTGTTCTCTCTGGCTAACTAAATGCAAGTAAGCACTCCCGGGCGTATTTGTCTTTTTGGTGAGCATCAGGATTATCTAGGACTTCCTGTAATAGCCATGGCCATTTCTTTGCGTGCCAAAATTGATGGCAAAAAACGGAAAGATAGAAAAGTTGTCATCCATAAACCGGATTTAGGAGTAACAGAATATTTTTCATTGGATGATCTGATTTACTCCAAACCACGAGATTATTTCAAGAGTGGCATAAATGTTTGCCAAATGGAGGGGCTCACTTTTTCATCTGGATTTGAATGTGAAATCACTAGTGAAATTCCCATCCGTGCCGGTACCAGTAGCTCGTCTGCCATCATGGTGAGCTGGATCCATTTTTTATCTCGAATGGCCGATGAACCTGTAGTTTGGGATCAACAAAAGATTGGTGAATTGGCCTATAAAGCAGAAGTGACTGAATTCAATGAACCGGGGGGAATGATGGACCAATATTCTGTTGCCGTGGGGAATATCATCTATTTGGAATCGGAACCAACCCTGTCTATTCAAACATTGAATCCGAATTTGGGCGCCTTTGTTTTGGGGGATTCTTGCGAGCCTAAAGATACCATGGGCATTTTAAGTCGTTGTCGGGATTCTCGAATTAAACTCATTCAAAAATTAAAGCACAAAAACCCAGATTCAACAATTCACGCATTAAAGGATCAAGCTGAATATTCAGATTTGGAAGAAGATGAAATTGAACTCGTTAAAGGTACCCTTAAAAACAGGGACTTGCTCTATGAGGGATTAGGGGAATTGGAGAAAGATGAGCCAAACCATAAATTAATTGGGTCACTTTTTACGGAACACCATGCGGTATTATGTGATGTGTTAAAAGTAAGTACACCAAAGATTGAATCCATGTTAGATGCGGCTTTCGATGCAGGAGCATTGGGTGGTAAAATCAATGGTTCCGGTGGTGGTGGGTGTATGTTTGCCTACGCACCCAACAATTCAGTAGGAATTGCTGAAGCTATTGAAAAAGTGGGAGGAAAATCCTATATCGTGCGAGCGGACGAGGGGACAATTATAAATTAAAGGTGTTCTTTTAATTCTTTATTTTCGCCTTCGCCTTTTTCTCCGGCCATCACTTCCTTTACGTTTTCCTCTTTTTCTATTAAAAGACCTATCTTTTGAATGGGCTTTTCTTTCGGGCTTTTCCTGTGAAATCTCAAGCGCGATGGGTCTACCTTCAAATTCCTTACCCTGAATGCCTTTCATCAATTGAGCTTCTTTGGCCTTTTCTATTTCAAAAAAGGAAAATGTTTTTTTGATGTCAATTTGACCAATTTCAGCATTGGACGATCCTAAACTTTCATTAATCAACCCAATCAGTCGACCGGGATTCAATTTGCTTATATAACCCACATTGATGTAAAAATTTGTAAATGGCCCGGTTGCGCTTTGTCCCTTAGCCCTTTTACCTCTTTTACCACTTCTGCTATCCCCATGTTTGCCTGAGATATTGATATCCCTGGCATTCTTATAGTAGGATAAGTATCGATTGAATTCGGTGGATACAAAATGTTGGATCAATTCTTCCCGATCGAGGGATGAGAGTTTTTCATAAATTTCCGGCAAAAAAGGGCCGATCTGTTTAACATCTACTTCCACTTTTTTAATTTTATCAATAAGGGTATAGAGGCGGGTTTGACAGATATCGATTCCATTGGGAACCAATGCCTTTGAAAAGGATATGCCTGAAATCCGTTCAATCTCATTAAGCCTTCTAATCTCTCGAGTATGAATAATTGCAATAGAAACACCGCTTTTCCCGGCACGTCCCGTTCGACCGCTTCGATGGGTATAAATTTCAGAATCATCTGGTAAATTATAATTGATAATATGCGTGAGGTCATTCACATCCAATCCCCGGGCGGCCACATCTGTGGCGACTAAAATTTGCAACTGACGTTTCCGGAATTTCCCCATAACTTCGTCCCGTTGTCCTTGGGATAATTCACCATGAATTGCATCGGCGTTATATCCATCATGCATGAGTTTATTAGCAACTTCTTTGGTTTCCCGGCGCGTTCGGCAAAAAACAATACCGTAAATAGTTGGATTAATATCCGCAATGCGTTTGAGTACTTCATATCGATCTTTGGCCTGAACCATATAGTAAATATGCTCCACATTTTCAGCGCCTAAATTCGCCTTCCCTGCAGAAACTTCTAAAGGATCACTCATATATTTTTTCGTAATTGAAATAATATTTTTAGACATGGTGGCGGAAAATAGAAGTGTCTGTTTCTCTTGGGGAGTCGTGGCCAGAATGTCTTCAAGATCTTCTTTAAATCCCATGGTAAGCATTTCATCTGCTTCATCCAGTACGACCCGAGAAATGTTATTGAGTTTCAGCTTTTTTCGTTTAATAAGGTCTTTGGTTCGCCCT
>PAXB01000052.1 GCA_002715035.1 Fidelibacterota bacterium | reverse complement strand
CGGCATAGCCTGGATTACAAAAACGACGAGGAAGTGCATTTTGAAAGAGATTGGATGTCCTCGTCAATTTTCATTGGGAGGTAGGCTTGAAATGAACGATCGCAAGAGTAAATGTGGAATTTCTCAGGAAGTATCCCGGCGGAGATTCCTGAAGTGTTCAGCCGTTATGGCAGGAGGCGCAATTATAGCTCAAGTGGAGTTTCCGCCTGTAGCCTCTGCTTTTATTTCATCTTTTTCGTCTTCAGTGAGACCATCATAGCCGACTTTATTAATTTTATCCAATAGACGATCCACGGTCTGCTGCATGTTCATTTTTCTTGCTTTTTTCCGTTCCACTTTATTATGTCGTACTTCCGCAACTTTTGAATTAATCAAAAGCCGCAGCCTCGGCCATGTCCATGGTGATTTTAGATAAATATACCCGATCACCATGCCTGAAAGATGGGTTAAGTGGCTGATGCTAGAACCCGATGTGCCCATGGAAGAAACAAAAGCCATGGAACCTAAAAAGATAACAAAGTATTTCACTTTCACCGGAAACAGAAAATAAATTAAAATTTTTCGATTAGGAAACATGAGTCCATAGGCTAAAAGTAATCCATAAATAGCGCCGCTGGCCCCAATCAAAACAGTGTAGGGATTGCCAACATTAAATAACAGCCACACTAACCCGGATCCCACACCGGTGGTAAAATAATATTTTATAAATCCATCACGTCCCCAAATGGATTCCAATTCTGAACCAAACATCCATAAAACAAACATATTCATAAAAATATGAAAGAAATCACCATGGACAAACATGTAGGTTAGGGGTTGCCAGATCATGGGCCAGATGGATTCGGATGAGAGACCAAATATTTGAGCCAAGTCTATTTGATTATTGGCAATGATCCGAATAAGGAAAACAACTGCATTGACGGAAATCAGCACTTTGATTGCTTCCGTGAATATTTGTGGCCGAAAAGGAATATTCCCCTGTTCTGATTGAAATTGATATTGCATATCTTTTGCGTTATTTTACGAATTTATACATATTTAGGAGGAATTCCGTTCCAATTTTATTCATTAAATAATTATACCAGCCCCTGCAGTTTTTTCAATCGAATCCAATTCATGGGATTCATGGGAAATGAGTTTTTACTAAAGGGTGCTTCTGGCACTTTCAACTGGGGACGATTATATAATTGAACCGTAAGATCCGTTTCCTTCTGTGCTTTCATCAATGACACAGCGGCGCTGATGAAAAAATCTCGCGGAAGAAACCCAGTGATTTTTTTAAATCCATATTGTCGAAGCCCATCCCTGATCAGGGTGGTGCAACTCCGTTTGTAAAAACTAAAGTCCTTATATTTTTCTGGATAATCCGGATGAGGTGTTGTTGCATGAATTGTCTTGAGCTCATTGTGGTAAATCCCCGATAGGCGATCTGCATCTATTCCTTCTAGTCTGATCACATGTATACCGCGCATGAAATTCCGTCCAAACTTGTCATAATATACAGTACCATCTTCTAAGATTTCGAATTTCCCTGTGGTGGGCGATGGCGCAAATTCACCCAAAGCCGGCCGGTACATATATTCAGCTTCATCCATGGATTCATTTTCATTAATCAAGTGAGAAAAATTAAAAAATTCACCATTCACATTGATGGCATTATGACCAAAGGTCGATGCAGGATATTTTATCAATCGCTCATTATAGTATATTTCAACATATGGATTTTCCGATGGTGGTATATCCGGCCACATGATAATAATCGGCTCGCCAGTTTTATAATCTTGCTGGGGCAGTTTCCGGGCACAGACGTTTTGGTTGACCCAATGATGAAGATAACCGTTCCAAATCCGGTTTTTCTCAAGGAATCGCCCCCCTTCATCCGTTTCTATAAACGACGTACCATCCGCCCACCGTAATTTCCCTTTATATATCACGCTACAACCATTTCACGCAAAATCTGGAGTGATTTTAAATTGCGAATACCATCAAAATGAATGCCCAGGCACGTATTTAAATAATCGCTGATCGCTTTTCTATCCTGTGCCGTAATCCTTAATCCCGTTTGCATCCCGGTTTNGTTTTGTTGAAAATGATCAAATACCNCTTTTGAATTGGGACCGGCATATGGATTAGGAAGGGGGACAAAGTCCANCTCTGCCTGAGAAAANTCCGGTTTAAAGCCCANGTGCTTCAATANNTGATATTGGTAAAACCAATAAGCCANATTCANCTGTTTTTCTTCNTGGTCAATTCGTTTTAATGTNCNGACTAATTCNTCATATAAATCNGGNTGGGCATCATGGTCCGTGAGACATTTGTCNGTAAGCTCGATTAAAGCCATGGCATANGATATTTTTTTCAAATCCGTGGGAATNANAGACCAATTATTGGAAAAAGCTGCTTTGGAAATGGTTTGNAGATCNCGGGATTCCTTGAAATAATAAACCAGNTCNAAACAATTAATCGGCTGAAAATANGCNCCCATGGGTGACTTTTTTCTATGAGCGCCGTGGACNATAAAACTGACTTTGCCCATTCCCCGGACAAAGCATCGNGCAATAATGCTNGNTTCACTATATGGAAATCGCTTNAGGACTATNGCTACTGAGTGGGTAATCANATGCTTATAATAATACNAATCCTTNAAGGATTNGNATTATTTNCCAAAACCCTAATATGCCTTTGCAAAAAGGACTTCGTGACGNGCNGGCTTTCCTGAATAGATACATTTCAATTCTNNNGNATTTTCATCAAGNGGAATNACNCGAATGGTNGCTTTGGTTTCTTCCTTGATGGCCCTCTCGCTTTCTCGCGTGCCGTCCCACCCACATCTAACAAANCCTCCTTTGTTTNCGATTGTATCCTTGAAATCATCATAGGATGAAACGCGATGCGTATTCTTTTCTCGAAAATCTTTTGCTTCGTNAAANAATGTCTTCTGGATATCCTCTAAAAGNTTGGNNACAATTTCNCCAANCNCATCTTTTTGNACAAATAATTTNTCACCGCTATCTCGCCGAACCAGTACCNCTTTCCCATTTTNAACATCTTTNGGCCCCACTTCCANNCGAAGGGGNACGCCNTTCATTTCCCANTCATTAAATTTGAAACCNGGGCTNTCCTTNCGCCAATCCTCATGTACTCGGATTCCACCATCCCTGAGCNTCGATAATATGGGTGATAAATAATTTTTTACCGCCACCATGNTTTCTTCATCTCGAAATATAGGNACCACCACCACCTGAAATGGGGCGATTTTTGGTGGCAGCCTCAGCCCNTTATCATCTCCATGNGTCATAATAACCGCNCCCACAAGCCGTGTGCTTATACCCCANCTTGTTGCNTAAACCANTTCTTCTTTATTGTCTTTTGTTTGAAANGTNACNTNAAANGCTTTGGCAAAATTCTGNCCNAGATTATGNGATGTCCCTGCCTGAAGCGCNCGTTTGTCTCCCATTAAGGCTTCGATACAATANGTTGCTTNTGCCCCGGCAAATTTTTCTGATTCTGATTTTAANCCGNTATGAACAGGCATGGCGAGATANTCTTCAGCNANTTNTTGNTATAANNCTAAAATGAGTAATGTTTCGTCTAANGCTTCCTGGGCAGTNGCNTGGGCCGTATGGCCTTCTTGCCAAAGAAANTCCGATGTTCGCAAGAATAGGCGCGTTCGCATCTCCCAGCGAACAACATTGACCCACTGGTTTATGAGCAAGGGCAAATCCCGATAGGATTGAATCCATTTTTTATACATGGCCCAAATCACCGTTTCTGATGTGGGACGCACAATCACTTCTTCTTCCAGTTTTGAATCTGGATCAACAACAATACCATGCTCACCATCCGATTTGAGACGAGTATGGGTGACCACAGCACATTCTTTAGCAAAGCCTTCTATATGTTCTGCTTCCTTTGCCAGAAAGGATTTTGGAATAAATAAAGGAAAATAAGCATTCACATGGCCCGTTTCCTTAATCATGCTATCAAATATGTCTTTAATGTTCTCCCAAAGGGAAAATCCATAGGGCCTAATGACCATGGTGCCTTTGACGGGACCATAATCAGCTAATTCCGCTTTGGTAATAACATCGGTATACCAAGCTGAATAATTTTTACTTTGGGGTGTAACGCCTTTTGACATGTTTTTTCTCAAAAATTAAAAGGATAAATTAGCGGGTTCACCAAGCCCGTCCAACAGATGATTTTGTTGAGGAAGATCCTTTATGGGCATTATCTTTGCCCTTATGAAATCATTAATGGAGGTCCCCTTGCATACCAAATTAATAACATTATTCCCGATCGTTTTACTTTTATGGATTGGTTGTGAAAAAAATACAGCCGATATGGTTATTCAAAATGGGAAGATATATACGGTAGATGAATTTAATCCACTGGTCGAAGCTGTGGCGGTTAAGGATGGNAAAATTATTGCCGTGGGGTCTCAAGGAAATATTTCACAATGGATTGGANCCCAAACCCAGGTGATCAATTTAAATAGGGGAACCATGATTCCGGGGCTTATCGAGGGCCATGGNCANTTTATGGGATTAGGGTTTGCAAAAATGCGTCTGGATCTCNCAACGATTTCTAATTATGATGAACTGGTTGATATGGTTGCTTCCGCGGTAGAAAAGAGTGAGCCAGGGGAATGGATTTTGGGCCGCGGGTGGCACCAGAGTAAATGGACATCCACACCCAACACCACCGTGAAAGGATTTCAAACCCATGAGAAACTGAGTGCCGTTTCACCCAATAATCCTGTGTGGTTAACCCACGCCAGCGGCCATGCCGGTTTCGCGAATGAAAAAGCCATGGAAATTTCCGGTATTAGTGCCGAGTCACAGTTCGGGGATGGGGGAGAAATCATAAAAGATTTGAAGGGAACACCAACCGGTATNTTTAATGAACGCGCTCAGGGTTTAATCAGCCGCAATGTACCTGNNGAGNGNAGTGNTAATGCTGAAATGGCATTCAATCTTNCCGTTCAGGNCAGTTTAGAAAATGGTATNACTTCCTTTCAAGATGCAGGCTCAGGCCGAAGTGCAATTGAGATTTACCGAAACGGGTTAAACGCCGGGAAATTAAAAGTTCGGCTTTATGTTATGCTAACTAGTCGGGATCCGGATTTACTTGAGGAGTGGTATGAAAAGGGACCTGAGATTGGTACGGGTGGTGATTATTTAACGATTCGATCTATTAAGCTGAATGCAGATGGGGCGTTGGGTTCCAGAGGTGCATGGCTGCTGGATGATTATATAGATCGGCCGGGGCATGTGGGTATGGCCACGCAGTCCATGGAATATGTTTATGAAGTTTCCTCCAATGGGTTCGCCAATGGATTCCAGGTAAATACGCATGCCATTGGCGATCGGGCCAATCGGGAAGTTCTGGACCAATATGAAGCCGTCTTTGATGAAAACCCTGATACCGACCATCGTTGGCGTATCGAGCATGCCCAGCATATTGATCCTAAAGATATTCCCAGATTTGCAGAAATGGGTGTCATTCCTTCTATTCAGGCCATCCATTTAAGTTCAGACCGGCCTTGGGCCATCTATCGTTTGGGACCCAAAAGAATTAAAGAAGGTGCCTATGTTTGGCGAAAGTTAATGGACTCTGGTGCCATTGTAATTAACGGCACCGATGTACCCGTAGAACCAGTAAACCCCATTGCCAGCTTTTATGCCAGCGTATCTCGAAAAACACTCAACGGAACTCCCGATGACGGCTTTGAGCCGGATCAGAAAATGACTCGATTTGAAGCATTAAAAAGCTATACGATTAACGCCGCTTATGGCGCCTTTGAAGAAAATATTAAAGGCTCAATCGAAGTGGGGAAATATGCTGATTTTACCGTTTTATCTCAAGACATTATGACAGTTTCAGAAGATAAAATCTTAAAAACTAAAATACGATATACCATTGTGAATGGAAAAATTGAATATCAGGCTAAATGATGCGTCAAAACCAGATGAAGCTTATCCGTTCCCTCGTGCATAAAAAATACAGAGGTGAACATGGCCTTTTCCTTGTTGAGGGATTCCGTTCCGTCCATGAAGCCGTAATTGCAAATGCCTTTATTGAATCCATTTTTTGGACAAATGAATTTTCACAAAAAAATCCAGGCTTCACGAACTCCATTCGTAATATACAAAATGAATCTATATCACCTTCTGAAATGCAGCAGCTTTCTCCCTCTGCAACACCACCAGGGCTTCTTGCAATATGCAAGATACCAACATTCAGTCCCCCAGTAATGAATAGTAATTTTATTTATTTGGACCATGTTTCAGACCCGGGAAATATGGGGACAATACTCCGAACAGCTCTATGGTTTGGGATCCATAATATTGCAATGTCTGAAGGGTGTATCGACCCTTTTCATCCGAAAGTCGTTCGCGGTGCTATGGGAGCCCACTTCTACCTTTCCTGGATAGGAACCATGCCTGTAAATGATTTTACAGATTATACAATCATCGGTGCAGATCAAAAGGGAAACCCCATGCAATCATTGGAAAAACCACATGAAAAATGGGTCCTTGTTATGGGAAGCGAGGCCCATGGCATTTGCAAAGATATTAAACCTTCTTTAAATCAATTGGTGGCAATTCCAAAAATTGGATCGGGGGAATCTCTAAATGTTGGTGTATCTATGGGCATTTTACTTCACCATTTAACAAAATAACCTCTTGTTTATCTGTTTATGGAGAAAGCCGTAACTTCTTAGCTAATGAACACGTTGGATTCAGACCCTTATGACCCAGACCCACACAGTACGGTTTGCATTTGGGATCGTTTTATTATCGGTCCTCTCAGCCCTGATTATTGGCTCCATATTCAGTGCCTTGGATCCGTCTATCCTTTCCGGCGCTAAGCCGGGCCTTTCCACTTATTTTGCTATGTTTATCGGCCAAAGTGTTTTGGTCGTCCCAGTGATTGTTTTTTTACTGAGAAAAAACTATTCTCTTCAGGAATCCCTTCGATTAAATACTGTATCAAAAAGTATCGTTTATTCTACCATTTTACTATCTATGGGTGCCATGATTATTTCTGATGAGATTAATATATTGGTGGACTTGGTTCTTCCAATGCCTGATTCATTTCTCCAGATTGAAGCGCTCCTGACGCCGGAAAATCCTTTATCTCTGGTATTACTTCTATTCACCATTGTCCTTTTGGCTCCCATTGGAGAAGAAGTCTTGTTTCGAGGATTTTTGCAAAAATATCTGGAGGATGCTTGGGGGGATATTACACGTGCCATTTTATTTTCAAGCTTATTTTTCGCCATTATCCATTTTAATCCTTATTGGATGATTCAAATTTATTTACTCGGTGTAATCCTTGGGTATCTGGCGTGGCATACGAACTCAATCATTCCCAGTATTATATTTCATGTTATCATAAATGCAACTTCTCTGCTGTTCGCTTCTATGGGTGATTCATTTGAATCCCTCATTCTATGGCATGGACATATCAACCCCATGATATTATTTTTGGCGATCACCTCTTTTTGCATAGGATTCAAACAATTGAAAAACCGGCGGGAGACATGAAATGAAAAAAGAAATGTTTGATACAGAAATTACTCTCCTCAGGGATACGTTTAGACGATTGCTTCGCCGCCATGCCAATTCGAATATTATAAAACTGATTGGTAAAACACATCCAGCTGATATGGCCCTAATTTATCGGTATTTTAATGATGAGGAGCAAGATACAATTTTTGCCATGATGCCTCCATCAGAAGAATCGGTGGAGTTTTTAAGCGAATTAGATGAATCTATTACGGTTCGTCTTTTGGACCAAGTAACACCCCAACGTATGGCAACTATTCTAGAAGAAGCCAGCTCCAATGAGATCGCCCATCTCATGGGGTTGGTCAATGAGGATTATGCTACTGCTGTCATCGATCTTCTCCAAGCTGAAGAACAGGAAAAGCTGGAAGAAATCATGGCTTACCCTGAAGACAGTGCCGGGATTCTCATGTATACAGATGTGTTTACACTGCACGAGGAAACCAAAGCGATTGACGCGATTGCGGCACTTCAAGATCAGGAAGAAGCGGAAATGGTGTTTTATTTGTATGCGGTGGATGATGACGGACGATTAACTGGGGTTGTTTCCCTAAGGAATTTAGTCACTACGTCCAGCGACACGACTTTGGAAAATATCATGTCTCGCAGGGTCCATTCGGTCAGGCCCGAAACGGATCAGGAGGAGGTGGCTAGGATTGTATCTCAATACAATTTTCTGGCGGTCCCTGTGGTTGATGCTGAAGATCAATTACTAGGGATTATCACGGTGGATGACGTGGTGGATATTGTCCGAGAAGAGGCAACAGAAGATTTTTTACAAATGGTCGGTGCCGGTAAAGATCGGGAAATTCTATTAAAATCCTCCTGGGATAATGCCCGCATGCGGTTCCCTTGGCTCTTCGCCAGCTGGGTGGGTGGTATTCTTGCCGCATTCATTATTGGCGCTTTTGATAATATCCTTCAAAGCACCATTGTTCTGGCGGCATTTATCCCAGTCATTATCGGGATGGGGGGTAATATCGGCACTCAATCCTCAACCATCATTGTGCGCGGGTTAGCTACCGGTCGGGTTGGGTTAGAAAATTCAGTAAAAATTTTATTAAAAGAAATGCGTGTCGGTCTTATTCTGGGAATTTTATACGGAATTCTTTTAGGCGTTTTTGCCATTTTTCGATTTTTGGATGTTTCTCCAATGCTGGGACTCGTTGTGGGCTTGAGCATTTGTGCATCCATGATTATTGCTGCAACAATTGGATCCCTGGTCCCCTTAATCCTTAATCGATTTGATATTGATCCTGCCGTGGCAACCGGTCCTTTTGTAACGACAGCCATTGATATTCTGGGCGTTGCACTTTATTTTTGGATCGCAGGGTTTTTTCTCGGTATAACCTAATCGTGACCTGTTATGCGCAGGATATTCTTTTCCTCTCTTTTTAGCACCATAATATTCAGTCAGAATTATTCTGCCAAAGTATATGGATTCTCCGTAGCAGATGCCCAATTGACATTAAAACCTGATTCAATTAATCTGCAGTTTAAAACAAATGGAATTGTTGATTTTATCTGGCCGTCAGATAACACATATTTCACTTATTTTGATTCCGCTCACTTTGGATTAAAAACATTTCAAAAGAAAATACGACAAGAAAATTTTGACCAGAAATGTTTAATTGAATTGAATGATGGCATTCTAAAATATAAAAAGGAAACTCGCGTTCGCGGCGATTCAACCAAAACCATATTTACCATGCTCGCCATGGTTACGCGTCGAACCTATAAAACGTTAGATACACAATGGTTTGAAATGGACCACGAGGGTAAACCAATACTCGGTCGGTTTTTATGGGCCGGAACAGAAACAATAACCATTGGNCATACCAATATATTATGTGATCATTTTCGGATGGATTTCAAACATATTGATGAAACNACGGGGTTTTTAACCCAAACTGACCGTTTCATGCAATATGCACCTAACCCGGATGGTGTCTGTCAAATCTGGGTGGAACGAAATGGAAATCGTCGTATAATCCGGGTAACTATAAATGTATACGGATTCCCTTACGAGATTGTACTTAAAAATGACTAAACATTCCATTTTCAAAACATATAGAAAGCCCATGTTAATATGGATAGCAATTATACTTGCAATCGTCATCGCCTTAAAACTTGGTATTGATGAAAAAGTTGTTCTTTTTGGTACAGTTGTTATTGGTGTTTTCACCCAGGCCTTTGCCGGGTTAGCTGCCCTTATTGCTACGGTCCCCTTAATTGGTCCCTTAATTGTGAAAGTGTTCGCTATTCCTTTCTTTTGGCTGTTGAATGCATTGGGATATTTTGTAGGCGCCGTTGCTATTAAAAAGGGATATCGCACCGAATTCACTAAATCCCGCGTATTGACCCTGGCTTTATTGACTGGCATAATTATCGGCTATATTATCGGTCATTTGGTTCCAATGCGGTAAATTTCAGATGAGATTATGATGAATATAATTGTATTACACGGACCTAATNTGAATTTACTTGGATCAATTTCTGCTCAATCNAAACAGCGGATAACGTTGGATAAAATCAATAAAGCGCTCCGATTGCATGTGAGAAATTCAGATATAAATTTAAAAATCAGNCAAACACATAAAGTATTNCAGGCTATCAACTTTATTCAGCGCAACCGCAATTGGGCCCATGGTTTTCTTTTNGCTCCAATGGCTTGGGCTCNGTANGAATATTCAATTTTAGATGCATTGAAAATTGCTGAAATTCCCACCGTCCAATTATTATTTCTAAAAGGATTGGATGATATGGATGAAAAATCATCAATCTTTTCAAATATTTGCCATTCCACCATTATCGGTGATCCCAATCAAATATATATTGATGGAATCGACATATTAAAAACCATCTCCTGATTTGTTGAAGCGGTCACACCTTCTGTCATTATTTCTGATAATGATCTTACAGCAAAAAATTTTACCGATCTATCGCTTTCAGCTTTGGATTCTCTATCAACTATCGCCTAATCGCCCATTTTATGGGGAGATTTAATCCGTATTATTCATCCGGAATTACATGACTCATCCAAGGCCATGGCTACNGATTATCTTACTGAAACATTTTCCAATTATTTATTAATTCGATCGCTTGTACAATTGGAAAAGCGCAACAATAGTACCATCATCACCTATTTAGTGGATACAAGCGCTGTATTGCCCCTTATGAGCCATTATTTAGCAAAAATGAGCATGGATANACCAATTGAGNCCATTATCTGATAGAGACGGACATATCCCCGATTTTTCCCAATTATTCCCAATAGTGCCATTCCTACTCCCATGTAAGGATTTAAATGTGCTTCAAAAAGAATCACGATTACCCAATGCGCCCAGAGTCTATCGATCCGGTATCCACTGGGGAATTGATTTTTTTTTGATGAACCCTACAACCCGTTCAGTATAACGAGCAGTTAATCGGATATTATATTTAAGATGGCCGTATAGTTTATTATTCGCCCTCCTTTCTGCCTTTNCGGTGCATCTCTGCATCTTCTTTAATCTTTTTTGCCATTGCTCTTGCAACTTCAGGGTTAATATTCTTTTTTGTTTTATCCANACTAATATCATTGAAATAGCCTTTAAGCCATTTAGCGATGAGAAATACAAACCAGACTAAAAATAAGAGTCCCGCTATAAATGTGAAAAAGTTAGTTCAATTATAATTCATTCAGCATTATTATCAGTTTATTTCAAATTTTTGTGAAGGTAATTCAACATTTCTTTTTGCTTCTTGAACCACCCAAGACGCGTTTCAAGAAGTACATAACGCACGTCATAACGTAGAGCTGCCCATGACAGAGATCCATCATCCTCGTCTGTCCATTTTTCCTGCAAAACAACATTATAAGGTGATTTGGCTAATAATTCAAAATCAGTTCGATTAGTGCAAAGAAAAAAATCATGTGGATTCTGGTCTATTTTGATGGATATGGAATCACTGCGTTTAATTTCTTTATTTACATTGTATCCCCTAAAATTGTTATGAATGGCAATCAATAGCCCTCCATTTTTTGGAAAAATCTCATTTAAAAAAGTAGGCCGTTCTCGATCGAAAGAAGCAAGTATTTCCATTTTTTTGGATAGCGACCACTGNGGATTATATTTCTGAATATTCTTTTCTATACCGTCAGATGAAAAAATCCGATTAGGGTCTAGTAATCCGCCATGAAAATTAACTTCTCTTAATTTATTTTGGATGTAATACGCAGTCCCTTCGTTGGTTTTCATGTGGTGGTCCAAAGCCATTTTAGCCGTTTTCTCATCACCGTGAAACCAAATATATTTTCGATCTGAATTTCCTTTTTTCACCACCTTGAACTTGATTCCTCCTATTTCAACAATATCNTCTTGTGCATTCAATTTGATACTTGTTTCATTTTCAGACAAAATAGTACCGGTGACCTTATCGCCCGATTTAAGATAAAAAGTTTTTTCTTGAGCCCACAGAATCCCAAGAATACATACTGAATTGATAATTAATAATCTGGATTTCATTTTATGTCCTAATGATAAATTTTCTTATGTTTTCTAGAGTATTATTTAAGTTACGTATTTCATTTTACTGTTAATATGTATTTATTAACAAATTGATTGTAATCACATCTAATAAATTATTAGGAAAATTAAATTCTATTAAGCTTTTAAGTCTAAAAGGGAGCAATATCATAAAGGCCGGAGATGTANTTGCACAATCAGGAAATACTGGGACCCAACCCAGTACGATGGGCATCCGGGAAGAATCTCACCTTCATTGGGAGTTGATATTGCAAGATGCTAAGGGAGAATTTTATTTTGGCCAGAATTTGCCGTATGAAAAACTTTANCCTNCTNTCAAATCCTTATTCAACAATTAAGTTTTCGCTTTGCGTAAATTTTCCGCGATTTGATGATCGTTGGGCAAGACTTCTTTCGCCAATTCGTAGCATTCAATGGCTCTCGGACGGTCGCCAATTAAATAAAAAACAGTACCAAAATAATCTAAAATAAGTCCCCATCGATGACGGACGGATTCTTCTATCCCTTCCATTTTCTCCAATTGTTCGGTTAAAAATAATTGAATTTCTGGATTTTGATATTGACTATAATGAAGGCCTGCCATGGCCAATGCTTTTAAATCAATATCTTCATCCTGTTTGGCATATGCTATCAATTTATCTTTAATACCTCTGTCCAACGAAACCATCCCCGGCGTAAGGTATCGTTTTATAAAATAACTCACATTCGCGTATTGTCCCATGCTATGGTTTAATTCAGGTTGAAGTAATAATGATGATGCATTCATCATGGTGGTTTCATTATTTATCAACAGTCTATTGGCAATGACAGGATTCATGGCTTTCCCATCACCCCACCACTGATTTACATTTTTCTGTAAAGCATCTTCCGTTTGGTCGGAATGACATTGTAAGCAGGCAGATTCGAATCCTTGAGACCGATCGTAAAGGGGTCGGGGTATGGCAATGGTATGATCGGAGCGTGTAAATTTTATTTCATGACCAATTCCTGCTTGCTGGCGAAAGGGCATATGACAGGAAACACAATTACTCCCGATAGATTTCTCTTGATGAAACGTGTGAGCGGACACATTATTTGCCTTAGACGAATGACAGGCTGTACATTGACGATCATCAAATCTATCCACTAATTTTTGTCGATTAATATCCTGATAACCCTGGCTGTGGGGATTGTGACAACTGGTACATGTCATGGCCCCATTAATGAAACAATCACTAAAAAGATGGTTTTGTTGGTACCCAAAGGTTTTAATCCGACCATCAACGCCATAAGGGTTCTGATTGCCAAGCAGGGACAGACGAAGTGAATAATATTCTTGAAGATTCTCACCGGGTAGATACCCATTTTTTAGGGGTGTTTTAACCGCATGGCATTGAAAACATAAGTTTAAACTTTCTGTCGTTGATAATCCTGTAAGACTGTTGATTCCAATTGTGGTGGGGTTTTTTAACTTCCCTTTCACAATATCAGACATGATAGATACGTGTTTTTTCGCCGGACCATGACAGGATTCACAATTGATTGCTAAAGTGGTGAATTGCGTTTTGTAGTTTTTACCAACTTTTTTTCCAATAATCTGACTTCCATGGCAGTTTTGGCAATTTGAAATTTCATCCATTTCTCCCAAAACGCGGTGGGGGGGCCAATTATATAATTGGTTTAGTGAAATATTTTTAGTCGGCTTAACCCATACTTCGGATCCCTTTACCTGAACAAACCAACTCTTTTCTGCCTGGCTATAATCAAAGGGTAAAAATTTATAGGTACCATCTTCATATTTCCCAAAATAAGTTTGTGTTCCTCCTCCAGTCATAAATCCACCGCCAACAACCGCTTCAACCGTTATGGTTTGTTCTTTCATTGATTTATTATGAATAATTCTAAATTGATAACGGTAATCATTCTTCTCGGGGTAAACCGTAACATCTCTAAAGAATATTGGACTGCCGTTAAATGGCGCAATCATTGTTACCTCATCAGGATCGCCACCTGCATTCCCATGGGTACTGTTTTCCCAATCGGTATAAATACCTTCGTGACATTCCCC
>PAXB01000051.1 GCA_002715035.1 Fidelibacterota bacterium | reverse complement strand
GTATTGGGATTATTTAGGCTGGGTATGCCGGGCTGAAAAAAGAATGTTGAGTTCGATCCCATTTCATGGGCGTCCAATAAAAATTGAGGACGCCCATGGTGAAATAACGCAACGCGGCCATTGGACTCCGGCTGTGTAACCGGCATCCAATCCCGGTTCATATCAAATAGATAATGGTTGGTTCTTCCTCTTGGCCAGGGCTGATTGTGTTCCCGGTCTTGTGTGTCAGATGTGGGCACAGCTCCCCGGTTGCCATTCACCCAGTTTACAAATCGATCCCGTCCGTCCGGGTTAAACATGGGATCAATAATTAAAACCATGTTTTTTAACACATCATCAATTTGCTTTCCATTCCCTGCTGCCAGATGATATAATAAAAGGAGAGAGGCTTCTGTACCGCTGGCCTCATCTCCGTGGATAGAAAACCCCAGATAAGCAACCATTGGCATTGTATTTAAATCTTTATCGGTGACCCCATTTGGATTATTCGACAATGTTAAGTTGGCCAATCGGATGGCCTCCAGGTTTTCGTGGTTGTCCGGGTGGGTCACGATGGCGTGAATCAGACGGCGCCCTTCGTGGGTTTTTGCATGGTCTTCCAAAATAATTCGGTTACTTCGAGAAGCCATTGCTTCAAAATAATCGATGACCTGATCGGTCCGCGTATGGCGAGATCCGATTTGATGTCCGATAATTTCTTCCGGTTTCGAGATAGAAGCATTATAACGGACGCCCCTGATTTTCATGGGGAGTTGAATGTTGTGTTGAGAAAACAAAAATGAAATCAGAATAATGAATGAAAAACGCTTCATGAGACCTCTCCTCTATTAAATTAATGGATAAAGTTAAAACAGGAACATTATTAAAGAATGGATAATTTAAGCTGTCGAATATCTTGGTAAGACACGATTAGAATTACGCCTAAATTCATCCTTGAAAGTGATATAAAAATATGTCAAATAAATCAATTGAATTAAAAATTAAGGGAATGCATTGTGCGGGCTGTGTGGGCACTATCGAACGTGCATTGAATCAAGTAGAAGGTGTATCCAAAGCGGTTGTCAATTTAACGTTAGAAAAAGCCCGAGTGGCTGGAGAAGTTCGTGTCGATCAATTAATTCAAGCGATAGAAAATACTGGGTATGGAGCGAAACACATTGAACAATTGGAAATTTCACCAGAAGATAAGCCGGATGAAAATTTAAATCGGTCAAAACATCAAATGGTTTTTGCCTGGGTGGCCACTACAATCATTATGCTGTGGATGATTCCCAATTGGATTTCGGGCATTATGTGGCCCAGTGATACCTTATATATATACGGTATGATTAGTTTAAGCGTCATTGTTTTGGTTTTCCCGGGCAGGGAGACCCTCAATTCAGCCTGGCGGTCTGCGATACATTTTTCTCCCAATATGGATGTCCTGATAGCTTTGGGGTCTTTAGCGTGTTTGGTGACAGGTGGTTTAAAAGCCGCGGGAATGAATATTCACTCATTTGCGGGCATTGCGGGAATGATTATGGCCTTTCATTTAACCGGGCGATATATCGAAGCAAAAGCCAGAGGAAGGTCGTCCCAGGCCATTAAACGCCTCATGTCTTTGGGGGCAAAAAATGCAATTATTCTAAAGGAAGGCAAAGAAATTGAAGTGGCCGTGTCCAGCATCCAGGTGGGGGATATCATGATGGTAAAGCCCGGAGAAAAGATCCCCACGGATGGATTAATCATCAAAGGAGAAAGTGCAGTGGATGAATCCATTGCCACGGGAGAATCACTTCCAATTCATAAATCGGAAGGGGATAATGCGATTGGTGCCACAATAAATCTGGACGGATCCATTGAAGTGGAAGCGACTAAAATTGGGAAAGATACATTTATCTCCCAAATGGCAAAGTTGGTGGAAGAAGCACAAACAACCAAAATTCCCATTCAGGCATTTGCAGATCAGGTGACCGCCATTTTTGTTCCCATTGTATTGGGTTTGGCAACGGTAACCTTTACGGCCTGGAGAATGTCTCCAGAGTTTATGCAAAGCGGNATGGCTGTGTTTGTGAATATTTNCCCCTGGGTANATCTGGACGCATCNCCCGCAACTATGGCTATATTTTCCGCCGTAGCGGTTTTGGTTATTGCTTGCCCTTGCGCCCTGGGGCTCGCCACACCCACCGCCCTTATGGTAGGGAGCGGTAAGGGAGCGGAAAACGGTATCCTTATTCGAAACGGCGCCGCCATTCAACGGATGAACGAAGTCACNACAGTTGTGTTTGATAAAACAGGAACGCTTACGGAAGGAAAGCCAAAAGTGATTCAAGTAAAACAGTTAAGCGATATTGGAGAAAACGATCTTATTCGGATGGCGGCCAGTATAGAAAAACATTCCACCCACCCTCTGGGGGCTGCCATTGTTCAACTGGCAAATGAAAAACAAATCGGATTAGATGAAGTAAATGACGTGCAGGGAAGCGCGGGAAAGGGAATGACAGGCAAATTTGGCAGCGCTGTTATCAAAGTGGGGAGTGCTGGTTTTGTCGGATTTAACGGTGAAATGGATGAAACAGGATCCCATGTATTTATTGCTGTGGATAATATTGTTTATGGCGTTTTTATATTGGCAGATGAAATGAAAGATAACGCTGGGGAAACTATCCAAAGTTTGAAGTTACANAATATTAAGACAGTCATAATCACNGGGGATAAAAAAGANGCGGCCCATTTATTGGCCGACCAAATTGGTATTGATGAAATATATGCAGAAGTATTGCCGGAGGATAAAACCCATATTATAAAATCACTTCAGGATAAAGGAGAAATCGTCTGTATGTTAGGTGATGGTATCAACGATGCACCCGCCATTGCCCAGGCAGATGTTGGGGTGGCCATGGGAACAGGGACAGACATTGCCATGGAAACAGGAGACATTATATTGGTGAAAGGGGACCTGCGAAAGCTCAATCAAACATTTTCACTGGCCAAAAAAACGTTTCGGAAAATCAGGCAAAATCTGTTTTGGGCCAGTATTTATAATTTAATTGCCATACCATTGGCGATTTTCGGCGTTCTTCATCCTGTTTTAGCCGAGGCTGCCATGGCACTTTCTTCTATAAATGTGGTGGGAAACTCCAACCGTCTCCATCGAGNAACNCTTTAAATTACCCCCCCCCNTAAACGCCATTATTATTAGTAATAAAAAAGTTTGCACATCCATAAATAATGATTAGNTTCCCAGCTAGAGGTAAGAGAGGATTCGTGCGTTTGTTTCACAAATCCTGCTAATTCTATAAAATTTTGATAATAAAACCCGAACATCAACGTGGAGATTAATATGAGAAAACTCGCAATTTTGTTCTTTGCCATGATNTTTTCTGTTGGCCTAACCGCCCAGAATTTAACTGGTAAATTGAGTGGTACTGTNTCATCTGATGGTCAGCCCTTGGTAGGTGCAAACGTCATCCTTGAAGGAACTTCAAGCGGTGCGGCTACAGATGTAAATGGTACATACTATATTTTTGACGTACAGCCCGGTACTTATACATTGCGGGTAAACTATATTGGGTATAAATCCCAAATAGTTTCAAATGTACGCGTAACCATTGGCTTAACAACAGTCCAAGATTTTGAAATGGACGTTGCTGCCGTTGAGGGGGAAACTGTTGAAGTAATCGCAGAAAAACCTTTGATTGAGATCAAAGCTACAAACGTATCCAGAAGCATAGACGCAGAAGCCATTGATAATTATGCTGTGCGTAGTGTTACAGCCATGGTCGCCAGTCAGGCAGGCGTGGTCCAAATGCATGACGGTCTTCACCTTCGCGGTAGTCGACAGGAAGAAATTGGATATACACTTGAAGGCGCATCTATGACCGGCGCCGGTGCCAACAGAGTTGTTTCAAATGCAATCCCAGAAGCACTGGAAGCCATCGCAGTTCAAACGGGTGGTTTTGATGCCAGTGTTGGTAAGGCCAACGCAGGGATAATTCAGCAGTCATTAAAAACAGGTGGCAGCCGATATTCTGCAATGGTATTGATGGAGAGTATGTCCGGTGGAGACCCCTGGGCAGCTACTGGTGATAAAGATATGACCTTTACGGCTCAAGGCCCCATTGGTGATAAAATTCGATTTTTTGGTGCTTTTCAACAAAGAAGTACCGATAATTATAAAAACCAAAGCCGTTGGTTCACACCATTTACTATTGCTGAGGGTAACCCAATCGCAGATAAAGTTGGTGGATTAACCGAATCTGGCGATTATGTAGTTTTAAGTTCAAAATCATACACATTTACCGATGTAGATCATGATGGTGTTTATACATCTGATGGTGATGGTAGCGTTCGTGGAAGTAACGATTCTTATGCTTTTGATAACCTATCCAAAGACATAAGCTTTAACGGTACACTTCAATTGGATTNCAACCCATTGGTGCTTCGTTTATCNGGCGCCTTTAATACGGATACCTATTCAAGTGCAGGTCTTCCTATTCAGAGCATGTTCAATACACGCCGACATGAAACGCTAAGTAAAAATAATTTAATTAACCTGAANGCAACCTATTTTTTGAACGCCAATACCTATATCCGGGCCAATGTGCGGACCATGNNCCGGTCTTATGAATCATATGATAAAGCATTTAAAGACGCGGGTGAATTCGAAACAGGTGGNGANAGCCAATTGAAAGATTGGCTGAGGTGGGCCGACAGAGATGAGGTAGCCAAAGTTGACACCAATTGGTCAAACCATTTTGGAACCCCNGGGCAGGATTCTCAGTTGGATATATATCAATATGTAGAACCTTCAAACTACAACCTTAACGGTTTCCGTTTTCAACGGGACGGTATGCGCCGTGGCGGATACAGTAAAGGTAATGANGGTTATATCGGCTTCGATGCTGAATTTGTTACCCAGATGGGTGAGCACGAAGTCAAAGTCGGTGGTGATTATACCAAATACGANTATNAAAGATACAGTTACACAGGTCTTAACTCTCTCAACTCCAAAATNGGTCAAGACTCCACGCTATATGACGCAGTGTTGGCACAAGACGCACGGATTGAGACAGAAATTCTCAATGCACGCCTTGCTTCATGGNTCGGTTACGACTTGTTAGGAAGAGATTGTGACGATGGTGGTAATTGCACAGATTATGATAAACCCAGGAATCCTTGGAATATGTCATTTTATATAAATGATAAATTCGAAGCGGGTGATTTGACCGTGAATGCTGGGTTGCGCTATGAGGCCATTAACCAGGCAAATGTGGATCTCATGGATTATGACAATCCACCATTAGATAAGAACTATACAATTGTGGCCGCAGACGACCCGAACATGGGATTTAAAGATATGCCTACACAGACATATCTATTGCCCCGAATCGGGCTTGGTTTCCCAATTACGGATCGTGCTAATTTTCACTTGAACTATGGTAGATATGTTCAAATGGCACCCATGAGTCGTTTNTATCGGAGTCGTGGTTCAGGTACCTCATCTTGGGGACTGAAGCCGGTGAGAGAAACAAAATTCGAAATGGGTTACAGTACGCTCATTGGCGAACTTGCTTCTGTTGACTTTACGGTTTTCGCGCGGAATCCTCAGGACCAGGTCAGTCGCGATGTTTATGAACCGGATCCCACGCAAAACTTTTATGGGTTGCGGGATCATACCAACTATGTGAATACAGACTTCTCTAACATTATTGGTGTTGAGATTGATTTTAAAACAGCTCGTGTGAACAATGTCCAATTGATGGCGAACTATGTGTTCCAGGATGTACGGGGTACGAACTCCTACCCATCTCTGGGTACCATTGGCTGGGGGAAGCCCACCATGATCGCCGCCACACGGTATGACCAGCGCCATCAGGCCTCTGCTGTTCTGGACTTTAGAACAGGCAGAACTGGCAATGTGGTTTTAGACAATTTGGGAATGAACTTGATTGCTTCGCTCAACAGTGGACATCCTTACACAATGTCTGATGGTTCCATGGGACAGCGTGATGCGGGTGAAGGTGCGCTTCTTTCTGATAATGACCCCCGTAACCGGAGGCCGGTGGAAGCAATTAATTCATCTACAACACCGTCATATTTTAACATAGATTTGGGCTTGGATAAAACATTCAACGTTGCAGGCACCAATATAAAGGTTTACGCAACCATTACAAATCTGCTGAATACACAGCATATTATTAATGTGTATAATAGAACTGGTGATGCATATGATGACGGTTTCTTAAGTGACCCAGATCTAAGTAGCCTGATTATTCAGAGTCGGGGACCAGAGTATGTTGAAATGTATGAGAAGATCAATCTTGGCAATCGTAACCATTGGTTAAATGACCATGGGTTTGATCTATTTGGTGTTCCTCAGGAAATTAAAACAGGTATTCAAGTCTCCTTCTAAGGGGATAAATACCATACAAAACAGTGGAGATTTTTATGAATTTCAAAAAATCAATCATTTGGGTAATCACAAGCGCCCTTCTCTTGATTTCGGTCATTAGTGCTGAGGAGACGAGAGGAGACAAGGATGCAGGTAAAACGGCAGCAAGCCGTTTGGCTAANCTTGACGATACAAACCCAAAAGCTACGTTTTTCAATATTAACAGTTGGAAAATACAAATGGAAAACACAGGCTTCTTCCAGTGGAATGGGACTTCGCACGGTTCTGCCGGAAATTATCCCAAAGGAATGGGTGGAGTTATTTTTGCAGAGGGTATTCTTTGGGGAGCCAAAGTCTCAGATAAATACGGTGTTAAATCCGACGGAAGCATTTTAACCGATGGTTCCGGTGGTGGAACACCCCGTATTCGTGTGAATGGTTCTATGTACAATACAGGACTTAAAGCCGGTAAGGTACTTCGCGATGCCAGTGGAAAAATTAAAACTTCCGGCTATTCAGAAAACTATCGGACACAACAAATATGGCGTGTCCGCAAGGATTTCTATAAAGGAGACCTCCGTGGTGATGCAGCCATTTTAAGAGATATTTCAGCAGAAAATGTGACCGAGGCACAAATGGATGCAGACCGGGCACAGTACCAGCACGACTGGGATCACTGGCCTGTAGATGAAGGCGCACCTTACGATGATGTAAATGGTGATGGATCCTACACCCCGGCAACATGGAACGAGGAAAATAAATCATGGACAGGTGATCTTCCCGGAATTCCTGGCGCTGACCAAACCGTTTGGACTGTGGCCAATGATTTGCCGGATGAATTCACGGAAACTGGAATTCCGTTTAGCGTGTCTGAAGGCGGTTGGGGTTCTCCTCCAATCGGTTTCGAAATGCAGATTACACTTTGGGGATATGATTTCCCATTTTCTAACCCTCTATCGAGCATGATGTTCAAACGAGCCAGAATGATTTATGTCGGTTTACCCGGCGGTCCTGATGACGCATCGCTTGATACACTATATTTTACCCAGTGGTCAGACCCTGATTTGGGTACATATACAGATGATTATGTCGGTTGTGATACCACACTTTCTTTAGGGTATGTATATAATGGTAACACATTTGATGACCAGTTCATGAGTTCATATGGCAGTCCGGTACCTGCAGGTGGTTATGACTTCCTGGAAGGGCCAAAAGTGGATNCAGATGGTGATGGAGTCCTGGACACATTGGGCATGACCAGTTTTGTNTATTTTGCAGCTGGTTCCTCAGTGAGTGATCCAAGCACAAGAGTATATGCTGGTACATTGCAGTGGTTTAACCTGATGGAAGGGTTTTTACCCCGACCAGAATATCCAACGCAAAATTCCTTTGTTGATCCGGTTACCGGGTTGGCTGAAATCTTTGTCATGGCTGGTGACCCCACAAAAGGNACTGGNTGGATCGATGGTATGGTTTTGCCTCCTGGCGATCGTCGTCTGGTGATGAACACAGGTCCATTCCAAATGACCCTGGGTGACACACAGGATGTGGTTATAGGTTTAATTGGCGGTATGGGTGGAGANAACCTTTCCTCAATTACCGTGTTAAAATACAATGATATTTTCGCACAGTTTGCCTATGATAATAATTTTTCACTTCCTTCGCCTCCTCCAGCACCNGANGTATCTGTATTTGAAGGTGATGGATATATTACATTGAACTGGGCCGAAACATCTGCCTATTCAAATACTGAAAGTTCAAACAATAAAGGCTTTAAATTTGAAGGGTATAANATTTATCAATTGCCCAACGCATTGNCTGCGGGTAGCGATGGTGTTCTGATCGATCAGTATGATCTTGCCAACAGTGTGTTGGTGATTACTGAAAAAGTAGTAGATCCTGCCACCGGTTTAATCCTTGAAAAGCCCGCCCATGTGGGTAGTGACAATGGTATTAGCCGTGTGTTGGTCATCAAAGATGATGCACTAAGAAATCGTCCCATTACGAATGATAGACCCTATTACTTCGGTGTTAGTTCATATTCATATCTTGAAGACAATGAATTTTCACCATTTAAATCCCTAGAATCACCCATGACGGTTGTGTCCGTCATTCCAAANCTACCGGANCCTGGTACAGCATACACGGTAGATTCAGGTGATTATTTTGATATGACCCATAGTGCCGGAACCAGTGATGGTCAAGGCCGNGTAGAAGTTATTGACCCCGGTGTTGTAACGGGACAGGACTATAAAATTACTTTTGAAGAAGATACTGTTACAGGATCTCCCACTAAAGGTAGTTTACTCTGGAATGTGACAAATGTTGCTACAGGCAGTCAGTTGCTTACAGGGTATAAGCAGGGATCAACATACGGAGATCCAGGCTTTCCCGCCGTAGAAGGTATGACCTTTAAGGTTACGGGACCTCCCAATGCCTTTAAAAACTTCCTGGTAACTGCAAATGCTGACGGTGTTCAAGACCCACCATTACAAGGAACACAGGATTGGGGTGGTTTCCCAACCTCTTATACAGGCCGCGCTAACCAATCCACTGGAGATGGTTGGTTTTTCCATGGGTGGAACGCAGGTAGCGGTAGCTATGATGCAATGATCGCAAGAATCGTTCGCGGCAGTGGTTGGAAATACCTCATTCCGAATGATTTTGAATATCGATTCACTTACGAAGATGACAATTATGGCATGTTTTATTGGTCTAATCATTCCTTAATCAAGGTGCCTTTTGAAATATGGAATACAACAATAGGTGTTCGGCTTGTCCCTTATTTGGTGTACGATATTGACGGTAATATGAAGTGGGGTCTTCATGCAAATGATCACCCTGGATCTGGCGGATCTAATGATCCATATACAGATGCGACATACGTAGCTGAACCAGCAGATATGGCACCAGGTGAAACAGGTTATCAAGCTTGGCTGGCGGCATGTATAGCCCTTGGTGGTGGTACGCCTGATACAGATGGTAATTACATTGGCAACGCTGATGGTACTGTTCGTTATGATGACTGGGGTACTCTTGGTAGTGAGGTAATGGGCCGTAATATCTGGTTTGTCTGGAATTTGGATGATGTTAGTGATGGTACTATCGATGTAGATGCAGCGCGATTGTTGCCTGACAAAGGGTTTGTACTTAAAATAGTTACCAACAAAACCAATCAGCTTGCAGATGAATTCATGGTTACAGCACCTACAGTTGCTTCTACAAATGTTGTAGACGATGTGAAAAAGATAAGTGTCTTCCCGAATCCATATATGGGTTTCCATGATTTGGAAGGAACAGACTCTGTCTTACCGCTTCCCAAGTATATAACCTTTAATCACTTACCCACATCCGGGAAGGTGATTTTCAGAGTATTCAACATTGCAGGTACTCAGGTTGCAAGTTTTCAAAAGAACACTACAAGTCAATACCAGAAATGGAATATGAGGAATTCAAACGATTTCCCATTGGCAAGTGGTGTTTACATTGTTCATATTGACATGCCGGACATAAGCGCCACTAAGGTGCTGAAACTGGCCATTGTCACTGAAGAAGAATTCGCAAAAGCCTATTAAGGCCAGAAGGAGAATTAATCATGATTAATAAAAGAATAATTACGATTGCATCAGTATTTGCAATCTTTGCGGGTTCTTTAATGGCGCAAGGATCACTAAGATATGGTGGCGATAATGCAGGAGGTATGCGAAATGGTACCGCTGCTGCAAGTCAGTTGCTGATTCCACAGGGCGCTGCATACCTTACGGGAGGTGGCGCTGTTGCCACTGCAACCGGGGTAGGCGCAACCTATTGGAATCCCGCAGGTGTTGTACGTGCTGCCAGTAGCTTAGAAACCACATTTTCCAATCGTTCATACATTGCTGATATGTCAGTAATGTTTGCTGGCGCTGCCATGAAATCTGGCAAAAATGCCGTTGGAATTAGTATTCGCTCTATTGACATAGGAGAAATTCCAGTCACCACCGTGTTCTCACCAGATGGTACGGGTGAAAAATTCAGTCCGAGTAATTTCACAGCTGGATTAACCTTTTCTCGTATGATGTCTTCAAAAACATCTATGGGTATATCTGTTAATGCCACCAGTGAAGGATTCAAGCGAGTAAAAGGCCAAGCACTTACTATTGACGCCGGTGTACAATATACCGACTTCCTGTCTGTGAGCGGATTAGACGTAGGTGTCGCCGTTAGAAACTTTGGCAGACCCATGCGCTATGATGGTTCAGGTTTGTTACATAAAGCGGTTGTCCTTGGTAGTGATCGTTTAACACAGTTCTACAAAGTTGAACCTGCAGAATTTGACGTACCAATGTTGTTTGAATTAGGCGCGAGCTATTCTATTGGTAATATGCTTTCCGTTAGCGGTTCTTATGAAAGTAACAACTTTGAACAGGATAAACTAAAATTGATGGGTGCATATACATTGCCAGGAGTGGTTACAGTGAGAGCTGGATATTTAACAGATATGGAAACAGTTACCATAAATGATGATAAACAAACGACGACTGTCGATGAAAGCGAAAGAGAGATTATCGATATCTTTGGTGGCATTTCGTTCGGCGGGTCTGTTTATCTTCAGAAGGTACTGGGAATAAATGCATCAATTGATTATGCATATATTCCTGCAGAATACTTTGAAGGCAACACAGTGTTTACACTAAACGTTGGCTTCTAAGTAACCGTTATAAAAAATAATGTAAAAGCCCTGTCCCATTTCGGGATGGGGCTTTTTTTTATCTATTAAGCTGAATAGTGGCGATATAACCATATTTGGTCTCAATGGTTTATTCTTTTTTTACACATCTATTAATCTAAAATCCTTTTGGTTTCCCAGAGGACTCAATTTGTGATTAATTTATATATATGAATACCCGGCTGATTTCAACCATCACTATTTTATTTTTTGGATTGTCACTCACAGGTTGCTCAAAAAGCAAGGAAAAGCAGAAACGGTTTCAAATACCGCCACCAGCTTTTGTATCAAAAATATCCCATGTAAATTTTTCTGATTTTATTGGATCAGAACAGTGTGGGGAATGTCACGAAGGTATTTATACCGATTGGGAAAACAGTACCCATGGGAATGCAGGTGGCGATCCTGATGAGGTAACAATGATTGCGCCATTTAACGGCAGTCCAATATTTTTTAGAGATGTTACGGTTTACCCCGAGAAGAATGATTACCATTATCAATTTAGAATTATTCATAATAAATCAATGAAAGAACAAACCATAACGGTTGAAGCGGTTGTTGGCGGTGGATTTATGACTGGAGGAGGAACACAAACTTATTTTGGGAAATATGAAGATGGTACCTATAAATTTTTACCCTTTGATTATAGCCAGGCAGAAAAGAGTTGGTTTGTTCAGGTAAAGGGATCCGAAGTATGGGTTAAGCCGACTGAACATATTTCACTGAACCAATTATATAATTGGCCCCCCCACCGCGTTTTGGGAGAAATGGATGAAATTTCAAATTGCCAAAACTGCCATGGAAGTCAGATTATTGGAAAAAAAGTTGGTAAAAACTACAAAACTCAATTCACCACTTTAGCAATCAATTGTGAATCCTGTCATGGTCCGGCGAAAAAACACGTATCTATCATGTCTGATATAGTGAAAGGGAAGTTAAAAAACCCCACGACAATTGGAATCAACAGTCTTACAGGATTATCAACGACAGAAAGTTTAAACTTATGTTTTCAATGCCATGCGGTTAAAACACCCCTAAAAAATGGGTATCTACCCGGTGAGAATCTTCAAGAATATTATTCACTTCGTCTGTCCCAGCTTGGCAATCAGAACCCTTATGGCGTTGATGGTCGGATTAAAACCTTTGGGTACCAACAAAACCATCTTTTTAGTGATTGTTTCATTAATGGGGCCATGACATGTACCAGTTGTCACAATCCCCACAGCCAGGGTTATCAGGATATTAATCGACAACAATTAGTGGATAGATTTGATGATCGTCAATGTACAGCCTGTCATTCGTCTAAGGCAAATAATGTGTCCGCTCACACGTTTCATCAAGAGAAATCCATCGGGAGTAATTGTGTTTCCTGTCATATGCCCTTTCGCCAGCAAGCAGGAATTGGTCATGAAATAAAATTTACACGCTCCGATCATAC
>PAXB01000050.1:5550-11559 GCA_002715035.1 Fidelibacterota bacterium | reverse complement strand
CCTCAAAATATTTATACAGTTTCTACCAAAGGGAAGTCAATCTATTCTGATTTAACATATTCACAGGGAGATGCATTTATTTTTGGACCTGAAAGTCGTGGGTTGCCCCAAACAATTATTGATAAGTATGAATCCATCACGATCCCTATGAAATCCACAGGGCGCAGTATTAACCTGGCCAATGCCGTATCTATCGTTGCTTATGAAGCTTGGCGGCAGAATGCTTTTAAATAATCCAGGATGCCACATCTTCGCCGATGGCAATGGATGCGGTGAGTCCCGGTGATTCTATGCCGATTAAATTAATCCAACTGGGGAACCCTTTGTCTTCTTCGTGGGAAATATAAAAATCCGACATGGGGTTTTCATTCAACCAGATCTTGGGACGAATACCGGCAAAATCGGGAGAAAGGTCTTCTTTTTCAAGTCCGGGGATATATCGGTGGCCTTCTGTGAAAAACTGATCCAGTAAATTTTCTTCCATATCATAATTTTCTGTNCGNTNNTGNATCCAATGAGCNCTNGGTCCCAATTTCACCATTTGTGATTCATCAAAACTTAAGTGGATNCCCAGTGAGCCGTGTTTTTTATCCGGNAGNGGATACACCAAATGGTTAAACGCACCCCGCCATTTTGANGACAGCTTATAGTAACACCCTTTAGAGTATCTAAGGGTTGGATAATCGCCACCCAACATTTGGGCCACCATATCACTCTCAAGCCCTGCGGCATTAATCACCCACTCTGNCNAAACTTTTTCAAGTTCTCCTTGAGCATTCTCAATTGATATTTCATATCCACCACTTTTGGAGTCTGCACCCACGACTTTGGATTTAAAAAGATAATCATGATCACCTTCTTGAGATATTTTATAAAATGCGGCCATGAGATCATGGGCGGATACAATTCCGGTACAGCCCACTTGCAAGGCAATATCTGCTTCTACATTTGGCTCAAGGGAGTTGATTTCCTTTTGTTCCAGAAGACGAATATCCGGTACGCCAATATTTTGGGCATTTTTATAAAGCGCTTCTAAACCATCCAATTGATGCGAATTTCCCACTACTATTTTGCCACATTGATTAACCCATATATTATACTGTTCACAAAATTTATAAGTCATGTCTCGCCCGCGAGTACAATATTTTGCCTTAAGGGACTCAGGCTCATAATAAATCCCTGAATGAATTACTTCACTGTTTCGGCTGGATATTCCTCTCCCAAATGATTCTTCCTTTTCGATAACCAAAACGGACTTATCTGTTTTTTCAGCTATAGATCTGGCAATGGCCAACCCCACNATCCCNGCACCGATGATGACAATATCAAACATATAATTAATTAGCCACTAAGGTCGCTAAGAAGCCCGAAGAAAGAAAGAGTGAAAATAATATTTTTATTCATTTGTTGAGAATGGGTGTAAATCAATTGGACAGTGTTTTTAATAAATTTCCGATAAAAATACCTGTATTATGGCCGTCTTTCCAATATAGCTGAAGGCCATAATACCCAACGGGCTGAATCCCATTGATTTGAAAACTGCTNTCATTTAACACAGGGGCGGGACCTTTATATATATTGCCCAATGCATCTTTTTCTCCTTGGCAACCGGCGCAAGGGCATTGTTCCCGTAAGGTTTTGAGTGGAATCATGGCATCACTTTTATCGGAAAAAGATACGAGTAAAAGATCATTTACAATTTCGTAATTTTCTATGGCAAGGTTGTCATTCATTCAATAATTCCTATTATCTTAAGGGCCAATTTGCGCCCCTTGAAAGATATGAGTAAATCCTTTTATCATTTTGTAGTTTCAGGTATGAAAAATTTTAATATCATTCCNATTTTTCTCCTGATTGTCTGTTCATTTTTAATGGGGCAAAAAACCCGTCCTCGGGATATGGGTCTCGAAATCGGCTTGTTTCGAACCGGGGAATGGAATGCCATTACCGATGTTGAGGGTGTTACTGTCGGACATGAAACTGTTATCCAAGGTGATAGTGTTCGGACCGGTGTTACTATAATTAAACCCCATGGCGGTGATGTGTTTAAAAATAAAGTTATGGGTGCCGTGCATGTGACCAATGGATACGGCAAAGCGCTGGGATTTACCCAAGTTGAAGAATTGGGAACTATTGAGACGCCCATTGCGCTCACAAATACGCTGAACACTTTTCTGGTGGCCAATGCAATTGTTGATTATATGATTTCNGAAAACCCGGATATACGTTCTGTGAATCCGGTGGTNGGAGAAACAAACGATAGCGGCCTCAANNATATTCGCGGCCGGCATGTAACAAAAAAACATGTTTTTTNAGCNATTCAAAATGCTAAAAGCGGCCCGGTGGCAGAAGGTTCNGTCGGNGCNGGNACAGGCACACGGGCATTGGGATTTAAAGGCGGCATCGGCACGGCCTCCCGGGTNCTTCCAAAAGAAGCTGGTGGATATACGGTCGGTGTTTTGGTCCAGACCAATTTTGGCGGATCGCTTATGATCAATGGGGCACCGGTAGGACGGGAGCTCAAAAAATCACCCTTCGCTTCTTCCATTCCCTATGATGANGATGAAGGATCATGCATGATCATCATTGCGACTAATGCACCATTATCTAATCGAAACTTAAAACGTATGGCNAAANGNGTGGANCATGCTTTNGGCCGNGTGGGGGCTTATTCATCTAACGGAAGTGGAGATTATGCNATNATTTTTTCCACCCATAAAGCGAATTCATCGGATGGCCTAACCATTACCCGGGAAGAGATAAAAAACCGCCATATGAATGGTTTATTTATGGCCACGGTTGAAGCGACGGAAGAAGCTATTATTAATTCATTATTCATGGCAGAAACGGTTTCCAGCCGCTATGGTACTATGGAAGCNCTNCCNGTTAAGGAAACCATGAAAATTCTGAAAAAATACAAGGCGCTGAACTGGAATAAAAAGCTTTACCCTTGGAAAAAATAGTGATTCGGCACCTTCAAAAAGATTATGCGAAGTTGGTGCTTCGGGCGTGGCGGTATCGCCTGAGAGCGGAACGCCCTGAAATTCGTTTTCTTCTAAACCAACTACAACTCGGCCAAACTGTAATTGATATTGGCGCCCATAAGGGGGCTTATACCTACTGGATGTCTCAACGGGTAGGGTCATCTGGACAAGTCATTGCCTTTGAACCTCAACCGGAGCTGAATCAAACCTTATACAAGCTGACTGGCTTATTTCCCCACAATAATATTCAGATAGAATCATTTGCTTTATCATCGACAAGACGTGAAGCGATATTGAGTGTGCCTGGGGATACCCCATCTCCCAGTGCTTCCTTAGTCAAAAATACCAATCATAACGGATCAGATATCGCTGTCCAAACCGTCACATTGGATGAATACGTTAAAGATAATAATCTTTCATCCATTGACTTGATCAAGTGCGATGTAGAAGGGCATGAATTAGAAGTATTTCAAGGAGGGCGTAATACATTAAAGCAATTTAAACCCGTGGTAATGTTCGAATGCGAAGCACGGCATAATGGCCCTGAAAATGTAATGGCTGTTTTTGATTATTTATTTAGCCTCAATTATAAGGGGTGTTTTTATAATGGTCATTCTTTTGTGGATTTGGATCAATTTGATTTGGTTAAATATCAAACCGGCCCCAACCGGAAAATATATGTGAATAATTTTTTCTTTACACCAAAGGGTACTTAAGATGGAAAAAGTAGCTGTTAACGACTTTGTCCGACGCCAGATTAAAGGCAGTGGAAAAACATATTCAGATTCACTGTCTTTTGACGCCATGGCCAAAGACGCTGAAAAACAAATGGGCAATGGTCATTATAAAGAAGGATATAGAGATGGGGTACGTATCGTTACTGGAAGTCATTCACTCACGGATCAATTTATCTGTCCATTCGTGAAAATTAATGAAAATACAATGTTGGTATCTTCAGTCGTGAAGCGACAAATTGGTGAGGAGGCTTATATCCAAACGAGAGCCAAAACAGGCACAACATTACAAGCCGGTCGTGTAGAGTATATTTTATATCGCCATAATGTATTGGCGGAAAATGATGAACAGTCCACTGATGCTGAATGGGAATTAATTAGTATACATGCGATTCCGGAAGGGGTGGATAAACTGCCCATGGGACCAGTAACCATGATGCGAAATCAATTAAAACTGACAGGTGGAACAAAAGCCCATTATTCACCGGAAGAGTGGGCGGAGGCCGTGCGGTTCTGGCAAAAGTATGCGGCGTTGGATGAATCTTGACAACTCACCCTCAGCCCCGCTCTTTTAAGAGAGGGGTAATGGGTGAGTTTTATAAACAAAAAAGCCCCCCGCATTCTGCGGGGGGCTTTTTTTATACTTTTAAGAATCTAAATCAGATTAGAATCTTACGGTCAGACCCATGTTGAAGTATGTTGGAGAACCAAAAAATACTTCTGCACTGTCTGAATCATGATCTTTATCCCAAGAATTATACTGGCTATTATCCACAGCATCTTGAATGTATAATGCATCTGTCAAATTAAAGACATGGGCAAAAACCTGGAGTTTTGTACCGGCAATAGACATGGGCAGATTATAGTAAGCATGAAGATCAATTTTACTATATCCTGGTGCCATCCAAACTTGCTCTCTGTCCGCTGTTCCGCCTTTAATTTCACGGGAAGCAGGACTCCAGTCTGAATAGTTATTGTCATACCAGTTGAACAACCCCTGAACCATCAATCCTGAAATTGGTGTCACTGTTGCACCCACAACCATCATAGACTGAGGCTGGTCACCCACTTTTAATTTGTCTAGACCATATTCATATTTAGTGCTTGTAATTCCTGCTTCAGTGATTTCCTGGTAATCACCGCTTGCGTCACCATCAAAAAACCAATCACCAAAACCTGCGGCCATATCAAGACGGAGCATATCCAACACTTGATAGGATCCTTCAACTTCAAAACCGCTATGACTTTGGTTCACACCAGTCAAATAGATAATATCTGTGTCTCCACTGGACCCTTGTCCTGTGGTCACATTCCTGGTTAGGTTTCTATCTTTCCATTGTGTGTTATAGTAACTGGCTTTTAGGGCAGCTTTGTCACTATTGAAGTTCAGTCCCGCTTCAAAACTAGTGAACTGTTCATTCACAGGATCTGTGGCAACGGCACCACTATAATGAATGACATTATCCATGATGGGTGGTTTTTCAACAATACCAAAGTTCCCAAAAACGCTAATGTTATCACTCACATCAAACATGAGACCACCCTTCATCTGGATGGCAGGAATAGCAGCTGCAGTTATTTTCTCATCAGCTACGGAAAAGTGATCCTGGTAAGAATACTTAATTGATGAGGTTCCAGCCATTCCATAAGCGGATATAGGACCAGCGGTATAATTACCCTGGGCAAAGAACCCAATCCAATCCACAGTCGTTTCATTATGATATGCAATAATGTCACCCAGGCCTCTTTGACGACCATTTGGATAGTTCTTATCTGCATAATTAACGTAAAACTGTCCGCCTAAAAGATCGCGTACTTCGCGAGCATGTTCGATACCGGCTGTACGCCAATCAACGCCTAACTGAACTTTCAAGGCATCATTCACATCGATGTTCAATTTGGAAATAGCACCCCAAGTATGCTGGCGGTTAATACTATTTCTTAAGATACCAATAGATTCACCTGCTGCTTTGGAGCGTGTTGATCTCTGAAAATAATAGGATGTTTCACTATTAGAGTTAATTGAAATGGTTTCATTCCAATCACGGGTCCAAGGTGAATTACCATAGTAAAATTTGTATCCACCGGGATCTGCGTCATGTTTCCCATTTGCATCCCTTGTGACTATTCTACCATAGGTACCTGTACCACCACCGGAACCGCCGGACCAATATGCAATTGTAGACAACAGCATTTTATCATTGATCGTTAAGAAATGGTTTANGTTNACCAATGGNTTATGGAAAAAGTTTTCCCGTTCGTTTAGGAAATTAGGATCATGACGNTCTGTT
>PAXB01000050.1:0-5545 GCA_002715035.1 Fidelibacterota bacterium | reverse complement strand
TNNNCCNTACATATACCAATACTGTTTNCCTTTATAGNNNGANTTNATNGGNGACCAGTTCTGGCTGAACAAACGTCTATCGCTTGTATGGGCTGTTTCTGGTGCGCCGAATTTCACTAAAGCGTCTGCTTCATAATCACTCTGTTCTTTTGCAAAATCAGGGGCGTAAACGGCCATATTTTGTTTGTACAGNTTTTGACCATGGCGCTGAGGGGCTCCGATGGCATAGAGTTCGATACGATTCTTTGAATCCATTGCATAGCTTGCGCCAAAGTAATAGGCCCAGGAATCGGTCCAGTTACCTTTAATGATTCCATCGCCAGTCTTCCGTACGACTGTGGCACTGAATGCCATTTTATCGTTAATAAGTCCCGTATTATAGTTTGCAGTCAATTTCTTAAAACCACCTGCACCTAATTCCGTTTTGACTTTACCGCCGCTGGTTAATGCGGTGGGGTCCGTAATGATATTCATGGTTCCACCGATGGAAGGGGTAGCAAGGTTTACGGCAGATAGACCGCGCTGCATTTGGATAGAAGATGTGGCATCACCAACACCATCCCAGTTCGACCAGTAGACCCAACCGTTTTCCATATCATTTTGCGGTACACCATTAATCATTACAGCAACGTTACGCTGATTAAATCCACGGACATTGATTCTGGCATCACCAGCGCCGCCGCCCTGTTGGGTTGCATAAACACTGGGTGTTGTATTCAATATCATTGGAATATCCTGTGAGCCAAGTCGGGCTTCTACTTCTGCTTTTGTAATATTGGTATATGCGACTGGTGTTTTTTCACCTGCGCGAGATGCCAAAACTTCCAATGCNGAAAGCTCCAGGGCTGATGTTTCTAAAGAAAAGTTAACCGTGGCGTCACCGCTAACATTAACGCTTCTGCTGTCATCGGCATAACCGATTACTGAAGCTGTGATTGTATAAGATCCTGCAGGAACATTACTGATGGAAAAAGTTCCGTCAGCTGCGGCTGCAGCACCCATGTTTGTTCCATCTACCACCACGTTGGCGCCCGGAAGGGCATCGCCAGTGGCTGCATCTGTAACTGTACCGGACACGGTGTGCTGGGCCATCACAAATACGGGTAAAAGAATCAACAATAGAACGTGTGAGAATTTTCTCATTGTGCTCTCCTTAATTGTGCTTGATTATCTAATTGAAAAATTTTAATCCCAAGGGTTTTCATTTGGATTCATTATAGTGGAAACACTATTCACTTAAACCCGTCCTATTCTTATAACAAAGTATTTTAGGGTTTCATCATAATAAATCACCCCAGAATTTGGTTTCATTTCTCATTAATCAGCAAGCAAAATTAATAGAAATATTGCACCATTAGAATAAAGATAAACTATTGGATTCCTCTATGGGTAAAATGCATTCTTTCCGATTGTTTCTTGGTGAATTCACCAGAGTTGAAACCGGGTATGCTTTTAACGGATCCGTATAGGGTTTTAATAATGCCATGGCATTGGGAATAGATGTATTATGTATCTGGAGCCATGGATTAATATGTTTTGGATTTAGAATAACAGGCATGCGGTGATGAATATATTCAATTTCCGGTGCCGGTTTGGTGGTAATAACCGTATAGCTGTAAATACTTTCATCTGATGCATTTTTCCAAATGTCCCAGAGCCCGGCCATGGGCAAGAGTTTATTCTCAGGATGACGAATATAAAAGGGAATGGATTTACTGGATGTTTTCTGCCACTCAAAATAGCCATCCGTTATCACCACACAGCGTTTACTGGTCACAAGGTTTTGGAAAGATGGTTTTTCTAATAAGGTTTCTGAGCGAGCATTGATCAGTTTTGATCCCATGGAGGGATCTTTTGACCAATTGGGAATTAATCCCCATTTCATGGGCTTAACCCGGCGGCCCATGTGGTCAATCATAATGGGGGACGACTGACTGGGTGCAATATTAAAACTGGGTGAATAGAGCTCTGAATCCTGCCATTCTTCGATGGCCATTTCTTCAATGATGGACTGTATGTTCCGGGTGAGTGTTTTACGTCCGCACATAAGTTGAATTTACAATATGTTGGTGTTACTTTTATATTGTATGGATGGCAATATATGTTTGATTTTGAAAGGTTGCAAAAGAGAGAGGCTCCCAGTATGAGACATTTTATAATAAAATCACTAATGGCTTTAACATTTGTGGGTACAAATGCTGCCGCCCAAGACTATGAATATAATCTCCCCATCAAAGAACATATTTTTGAAAATGGCCTAAAGTTATTAGTGATAGAGAGGCCGGGTGACAACAGAGTTGCCGCAAAAATATGGACCGATATGGGAGCCTTAAATGAAATTTCCGGTGAATATGGAGCGGCACACTTTTTAGAGCATCTTATGTTTAAAGGCACGCCCACACTAGGGGCCAGAGATTGGGACACTGAAAATCCCCTTATTGATGAAATAAATGCCACTGAAAAAGCCATGATTGCAGAACTTAACCGTGCCAGAAATGACATTCGTGAAAGAGGCGTTTTCCATGATTATCAACATGAGAAAACAACACCAGAGATAGCAAGACTTCAAAAACATATTGATGATTTGGAAAGAAAGGTGGAAGACCTGACCATCGAAGGCACTACCATGAAATGGTATCAGGGTTTTGGTGGTACACGCCTGACGGCCTCAACTGAGCAGGAATATATGCATTTTGACATAGATTTGCCTGCCAACAGAGTTGATATCTTCCTTCGGATTGAAGCGGACCGTATGACAAACGCCATCTTCCGCAAGTTTGATGCCGAGCGGATGATATTGGTCGAACAGAGGATTGGTTTTTTAAATCGGCTGAATAGCCGCTATCTGGAGGCGATGGAAGCCCTCGTTGGTAGAACCTCAAATGTCTATATCCCCGAAGGCTATATGACCGACTTTAAAAATTACACTCGCCAGTATGAAAGATATCTTTATGACACCTATTTTATACCTAATAACTCAACTTTAATTTTCGTTGGCGGGGTCACAATGGATGAAATGATCCCGAAGGTTGAGAACTATTTTGGTGGTTTAGAGCGCAAACCGGAGCCGACCCGCTACTATGGGCAGGAACCTCTCCCCTCAGGCGAAAAAAGACTAATATACAGAGATAATAAATTAAGCCCCCGGGTTGAGTTAAGATATCAAATCCCCGGTGTTGGGCATCCGGACAAACCCCATTTCGATGTTATCAAAGAAGTTATGCGGAACCGACTTCAGAAAAATCTTGATGACAAGGAAATTGGCGGAAGTGTTAATGTCAGTACAATGGTTGTTCATACCAATAATTATGGACTTCCCAGTTCAATCCATTTTGCAGCTATCTATGAAGATACTGAAAAACTTGATGCAAGTGAGGAAGCCATGTTGGCAGAGATTAAACTTCTTTCANAAGAAAATATTTTAGATGAAGAATTAAAATTTGCACAAAAGACTCTGCGCACCCAGTGGTATAGAGCAGCCTCCGACCCCAACCGGCTTAATTTCCATATTGGGCATTTTGAAGTTATGGACAGCTGGAAAACCCTGAAACCTTATCTTGAGGCNAGAGACAAAACGACGGTAGAGGATGTCAAACGTTTGGTTAAACAATATTTCATCCCCGATAATCGCACCATTGGTAAAGTCATTCCGAGAGGAGAAGGTCAATGAAACATTTATTGAAAGCATCATGCTTGATTTTGAGTTTATTGGCGCTTCCACTGANCACCCAAGTTTTAGCGCAAGACCTGACCCATCCTCGCGATATGGAAATTCCTAAAAGCAAATTTAAAAGGCCCGATCCTGCTAAATACCAAGTCTCCCTGGATAATGGTTTAGTTGCCTATGTGGCAAAAGAACACCAAGTACCACTTGTATCCTTGAGCGCTTTTATAAAAGCTGGTAAAATTGATGGACACAAAGAAGGGGCCGCTGAAGCCCTGTCTGAAGCCTTCCTTACCGGCCCTAAAAATATGTCTTCAACAGCCTTTAAAGCAGCTTTAAAGCGCATGACGGCGGAGTATTCAGTAACACTCCATAATAAGTGGATCGAGATTAATTTGAACGTTCCAGCCGANGATTTGGAAGAGGCCTTCGAACTTTTTAGCGCCACCGTAATATCACCCAATATCACAGAAGNAANTATTAAAGCTGCTGCAGGAAAAGCGACCAAAGATATTAAAGTGGACAAAAATGGAGTCATTATTGATGGCTCAAGCAGTGTGGCCGTTAGCAAATTTCATGACATTATTCTTAAAGGCAACATCTTGGGTAAGAAGCTGGTATCAANTGATTTTGAAGANCTTTCCACCCATGATGTNGAGAGCTTTTACACTGCTTATGTTGTGGCANNTAACATGACCATTGCCNTATCAGGTGATATTAATGAANNGGCTATCCGAAAAAANCTGAAAGCTCAGTTTTCANGTTTGATTAACAAAACGCNTCCTAACCNCAGGAATGTGCCAAAAATAAAACNCCAGAAAAACAAANANCACTATTTCCCTGCTGATAAGCTCCAAACATGGGTGGTGATAGGACATCCTCTTGCNCCGGTGGCCTTTAAGGATGAAACCGCTTTTGAGGTTATGAATTATATTCTTGCTGGAGGGCATTTCTGGACCAGAATGTTTATTGAAACCAGAGACAAATATGGCCTGACCAATGATGCCAGTGGATATATTGAAGACCAATGGGATGGCTCTGGGAGCTATAGTTTTCACACGTCAAGCCGGCATGATGTCACAAAACAGCTTTATGATAATATCATGGGTGTCATTTATGAGATACAAGAAGGGTTGGTTAGCGATGAGGAGTTGATGATTGCTCAAAACGCCCTTGCAGACGGTGTTTACGAAATGAAGTTTAAGGACGGAAATGCCACAGCCAGATCATTTGCAATTGAGAAATTAAGATATGGCAATCATGAACGCTCAAAATCATATCCCGCGCGGGTTCGTTCTGTGACGAAAGAAGACGTCTTAAGGGCCGCAAATGAATATATGTACCCGGATGCATTCCAAGTGATTCTAGTCGGGGACTATATAAACCTTCAATAATGGCAACACCCCCCTTATTAATGAGGCTTGTGGCACATCGAAACTTGTTCTACAAAAAAAAATCAAAGATAATAACCTTCCCAAGATTATTTTTTCTTATACTTGGATTAAGTCTGTTTGCTTGCGAGACCACATCTGAAAAAACCAAAAAAGTAATCTCAACTGAAAAGGCACCCAAAGCCATAGGTCCCTATTCCCAGGCTATTATGGTTGATGATGTCCTTTATCTTGCAGGACAAATTGCACTTGATCCTCAATCAGGACAGTTGGTTGAGGGAGGTATCGAGATTCAGACCCACCGTGTGATGCAAAATCTAAATGCAGTATTAGAAGCAGCAGGTTTTAGCTTAAATGATGTTGTTCAAACCCAAGTATTTTTATCGGATTTAAATCACTATAGCGCAATGAATGCAGTATATGCAAAATATTTTGAAGAAAGTCCACCCGCTAGGGCTGTGGTTGAGGCGGCGCGCATCCCTCGGGATGC
>PAXB01000049.1 GCA_002715035.1 Fidelibacterota bacterium | reverse complement strand
AATATTTTTGGATATACACCCTTTAATTCCCATGCATGGAAAAAGGGAGACCAATCAATATAATCCACCAATTCGTCCAAAGGGTAATCTTCAAATACCTTTACACCTTGAAAGCCGGGTTTTGGCACTTGATATTGATTCCAGTCAATTATGAATTTTCTTTTTCTTGCTGTTTGAATATCAAGGCGTTTCATTTTGGGCTTTTTTGCACGTGCCTCACGAATCTTGGCAAAATCTGCTCGTGTGTCCGATACAAGCGATTCTTTTTCATCCGCATTCAATAGTTTACTCACAACACCCACAGCACGGGATGCATCAATCACATGGATGGTTGGTCCGGAATAATTTTCTTCGATTTTCACAGCTGTATGTTTGCGGCTTGTTGTTGCGCCACCTATCAATAATGGTATATCGAATTCAAGACGTTCCATTTCAGTGGAGACATGAACCATTTCATCNAANCTNGGNGTNATTAATCCNGANANNCCTATAATATCTGCTTCTTCATCCCGAGCAGTTGATAAAATTTTATCGCANGGCACCATGACACCCAGATCAATAATATCGTANCCGTTGCAACCCAGGACCACACCAACAATGTTTTTGCCGATGTCATGGACGTCTCCTTTGACCGTCGCCATGACAATTTTACCGTTTGATTTCCCCTTAAGTCCCAATTCATCTTTTTCTTTTTCAATAAATGGCAGAAGGTGTGCTACAGCCTTTTTCATCACACGAGCAGATTTCACCACTTGGGGCAAGAACATTTTCCCNGAACCAAACAAGTCNCCCACTACGTTCATACCATCCATAAGAGGGCCTTCAATTACATGAATCGGACGATCATATTTTTGCCGTGCTTCTTCTGTATCTTCCACAACAAAATCCGTAATACCATCTACCAATGCATGGCTTAATCGTTCTTCCACAGAATTTTCCCGCCAGGACAAATCTTTTTTATGGGATTTTTTAACACCACGATGTTCTTCCGCAATCTCAACCAATCTTTCGGTAGCATCAACCCTGCGATTAAATAGAACATCTTCTACACGCTTTTTCAAGTTTGGCGCAATATCATCATAAACGGTTAGCTGTCCAGCATTCACAATTCCCATATCCATACCTGCTTGAATTGCATGGTATAAAAAGGAAGAATGCATCGCTTCACGAATACCATTATTTCCACGAAAGGAAAAGGAAAGATTAGATACACCTCCACTAATGTGAACGCTGGGTAATGTTTCTTTAATGGTTTTTGCCGCCTTTAAAAAATCCATTCCATACGCATTGTGTTCCTCAATTCCAGTGGCCACCGCAAAAATATTGGGGTCAAAAATGATATCTTCCGGTGGAAAACCAACTTCGCCGATTAGAACATTATACGCTTTGGTACAAATTTCTACTTTTCTTTCATAAGAATCAGCCTGCCCTTTTTCATCGAAAGCCATTACGATAACTGCAGCGCCATATTTTTTAATAATTTTAGCCTGCCGAATAAATTCAGTTACCCCTTCTTTCATAGAAATGGAGTTTACAATTCCTTTACCCTGCAGGTTTTTCAGTCCCTCTTCCAGCACAGACCATTTTGAAGAATCCACCATGACAGGCACTTTGGCAATATCAGGTTCAGCAGCGATTAAACGAAGAAATGTTTCCATGGCTTGTCTCGAATCAAGGAGCCCCTCATCCATATTAACATCAATAATTTGAGCACCATTTTCAACCTGTTGCCTGGCAACGGAAAGGGCTTCTTCATAATTATCATCTTTAATCAATCGTCGAAATTTAGTGGAACCGGTGACATTGGTTCTTTCACCTATATTTACAAAATTGCTTTCCGGACGAATGGTGACTGGTTCAAGTCCACTCAATTTTGTCAATGGTACAATGTCTGGGATTTTTCGTGGTTGCACACCTTCAACAGCTTTGGCAATGGTTTTAATGTGAGCCGGTGTTGTACCGCAACATCCACCCACAAGATTTACCAGACCGCTTTCGGCAAATTCTTTTATAATGGCCGCCATTGCTTCGGGAGATTCATCATATTCTCCAAATTCGTTGGGCAGCCCCGCATTGGGATAAACAAAAGTATATATATCTGCAGATGTTGAAAGATCATCCAGCCATGGGCGAATCTGCACTGCACCCAAAGCGCAGTTGAGTCCGACTGCCGTTAAATCTGCATGGCGAATGGAATGCCAAAATGCTTCCACCGTTTGCCCCGAAAGCGTTCTGCCGCTGGCATCGGTGATGGTTCCGGAAACCAAAAGCGGAATATCGACTCCCCGATCTTCCATTAATGTTCTCACAGCGAAAAGCGCCGCTTTACAATTCAGTGTATCAAAAACAGTCTCAACTAAAAATAAATCGACGCCCCCATCCAATAATCCTTTGGCTTGATCATAATAAGCATTTTTTAGTTCATCAAAAGTAATATTGCGAAATCCGGGGTCATTCACATCGGGACTCATTGAAGCGGTGCGGTTGGTTGGGCCTAACGCTCCGGCCACGTAACGAGGTTTATCCATATAGTCTTTGGCAACAGATTTGGCAATCTTCGCCGCTTCAAGGTTAATCTCATAAGCCAAGTCTTCCATGGCATAATCGAGCTGGGATATGCCATTAGCATTAAATGTATTGGTCTCAACAATATCCGCTCCAGCATCAAAGTACGATTTATGAATTTCACCCACCACATCAGGGCGTGTAAGACAAAGTAAATCATTATTGCCCTTTAAGTCTTTCGGATGATCTTTAAAACGATCCCCTCTAAAATCATTTTCAGTAAGATGATAGGACTGCACCATTGTGCCCATTGCACCATCTAATACTAAAATCCGTTCTTTAAATATTTCTTTAATCATTTTTCTCTCTGACTGAAAACAAAAAACCCCGATGCTAAATCGGGGCTTGAACCTTTTTAGCACCATTCTTTTATGTCGCGGCAATAGGGTATAAATGACGACCAGTTAAAGTTAGGTGTAAAAATGAATGCTTACCAAACTTAATAATGATCTTTTATACTTCTTGGTCAGTTTGAATGCAATTTGTAATTTTGACCTTGGATGGCGATGAAATGAAGGTGCAAATCCAAAAAGTTTTTTCGGTCTGATTTTAGACCCATGCAAAAAAGTTATAAAAAATTTTCATCCTTCAGAAGATTAAATTCATTCGTTCTGTAAAATTCTTCCTCGGCTGAAGGGCCGACTGCTTCCTTCCCTTCGTCTCCAATCCAAAATAACAATAACCCTTAGTTGGTAAATCTTTGGAGTTTTAATATGAAAAAAGAGATTTTTATCAGCGAAAGTATGGGGGAATCTCGCATAGCCATCGTTGAAGATGACACTCTTGTTGAAGTGTATGTTGAGAAACAAGATAAGCAACGGATGGTTGGGAATATTTATAAAGGACAAGTTGAAAATGTCCTCCCAGGTATGCAGGCTGCTTTTGTTGATATTGGATATGATATCAATGCCTTCCTCCCTTTCTCTGAAATAGAAAATTCAGCCTATTTGGCTGACGTTGATGACGAAGATCGTGAATCATCCAANGGCCGNAAGAATAAAAANGGTCAGNGGAAAACACGTCGAAAATATCAGGATAATATTGATGTTGATTTGAAATCTGGCCAAGATATATTTGTNCAGGTNATCAAAGAAGCATTNGCNGGAAAAGGNCCGAGNGTNACAACTGAAATAGCCCTCCCTGGCAGACTTTTGGTTTTAGTCCCAAATGCAAAATATATNGGTATATCCAAAAAAATATGGGATAAATACGAAAGACGCCGNTTAAAGAAAATCGTTTCNTCAATGAAAGAAAAGGACATGGGCGTCATTGTTCGTACTGTTGCNGAAGGCAAAAGTGAAGAACTATTNAAAAANGATTTTTCNATNTTGGTGGAAAACTGGAAAAAATTACAGAATAAAAGTGACCGGGCAAAAGGCCCCTCATTGNTTTANGAAGATTTAGAAACNGCGTCCAGTATCATACGTGATTTATTCACACCGGATATCANTAAAATNGTCATTGATTCCAAAAAGCTATATCGCAAACTCCAGGGGTATTTGGAAGAAGTTTCACCCAACATGGCCAATCGGTTGGAGCATTATAAATTGAAACAGTCGCTTTTTGAAAGTATGGGAATTGAGAATGAACTAGACAAATTGCTTCAACCAAAAGTATGGTTGAAAAGCGGTGCTTACCTCATTATCGAAAAAACAGAAGCTATGGTGGTGGTGGATGTCAATAGTGGTCGGTTTGTTGGGAAGAAAAAGCATGAAGAAAATTCACTCAAAATAAATCTGGAAACGTGTAAAGAAGTGGCACGACAATTGCGCTTACGAGATTTATCCGGATTAGTTGTTATTGATTTTATCGATATGCGTGAAGAATCCAACCGTCGAAAAATCTATTACGAACTACGAAAAGAATTAAAAAAGGATCGGGCAAAAGTGGCCGTGTCTCCCATCTCAGAATTTGGATTATTGGAAATGACTCGCCAACGGATNCGATTAAGTTTGCTGGATTCCATGAGNGAAGAATGTCCAACTTGCCATGGCTCAGGACGCATTATGTCACGAGAAACATTNATTACGCGGATTGACCACTGGCTACGCCGCTATAAAACGAAACATCGCAGTTTAAAGCTAAAATTAGAGCTTCATCCCGAGGTCGCTCATTTTATGAAAGATAATAAGAAGGCACTCCGGGGATTAATGTGGCAGAATTTTACTTATATCAATATTGAAGGAAATCCGGATATCGCCCGAGACGAATTCCGCTTTTTAAACACTAAGAATGGTCAATTAAAAGAAATAGAGCACGTAGGGGTTGAACACAAGGAAGTTTCAGCTTAGATTCCGCGGCTTTTTTGGAGTAAAAAAATGTTTGCAATCGTTAATATATCAGGAAAACAATACCGCGTCGAAAAGGGTGATGAAATTAAAGTGGCCCTCCTTGAGACAGAATCCGGGAAAAAGGTTAAGTTTGAAAATGTCCTTTTAACAGATGATGGTAAAAAAGTTACAATTGGCAACCCAGTTGTAAGTGGTGCCACTGTATCTGGTACAGTCATAAACCATGGCCGTGACCGAAAAGTTATTGTTTTTAAGAAAAAACGGCGGAAAGGCTATCGTCGTAAAAATGGACATCGTCAGGATTTTTCTTTGATTCATATTGATTCCATTTCTGCATCAGCATCAAAGAAGAAAGCGGCACCTAAGAAGGTAGCTACCAAGAAAAAAACAACTAAAGCTGAAAAGAAGGAAAATTAAATATGGCACATAAAAAAGGTGTTGGAAGTTCGAGAAATGGTCGTGATTCCAATTCAAAAAGGCTGGGTGTCAAAGTAACCGATGGACAAAGCATCCTTGCTGGCGGTATTATATTAAAGCAGCGTGGTACGAAGTTTCATCCCGGTGTCAATGTGCGCCGCGGCGGAGACGATACATTATTTGCCACTTCTGATGGTGTCGTACAATTTAAGCGGAAAGGCCGCGATCGTAAATTTGTAAGCGTTTTAAATAACAACTAATTAAGATTTCATTTCATCCTGTAAAAAACCCTGTATCAGATTAATGATACGGGGTTTTTTTATGTTTGGAAGTGGTTAAATGCCTTAATTTCTAATGACTGATAANTNGAATAANTCATCGGAAGGATTTACTATGTCAAAACCNAAAATTTCACTAATTGGCGGGGGTCAAATNGGTGGGAACCTTGCCNTGTTGGCCGCACAAAAAGAATTGGGTGATATCGTTATTTTTGATATNCCNAAAGCNGAAGGAATGGTNAANGGAAAAGCATTGGACCTNATGCANCTTCGCCCTCACGATGGATATGATTCCAATATAACCGGTACTTCAGATTGGAATGANCTAAAAAACACTGATGTNTTTATCATCACAGCNGGNATCCCAAGAAAACCNGGNATGGACCGTGAAGATCTCTTGGGAATAAACCTTGGTATTATGAAGGATGTTGCCACNCANATAAAANAACATGCGCCCAATGCGTTTGTCATTGTNATNTCGAATCCATTAGATGCAATGGTNTATGCATTTCACAAGGTTTCTGGATTCAGCAAAAATATGGTTGTCGGTATGGCCGGCGCTTTAGATAGTGGTCGCTTTCGAACATTTATTGCCATGGAAACAGGACTGTCTGTACAAGATGTTACTTGTATGGTATTAGGTGGGCATGGTGATACAATGGTTCCTATCACCCGATTAGCTACGGTGGGCGGTGTTCCTGTAACCGATCTAATTTCACCTGAGAGATTGAAAGAAATCGAAGATCGTACCCGTGTTGCTGGTGGTGAAATTGTGAAACTTTTTGGAAACGGTTCCGCATTTTATGCCCCAGCTCAATCGGCCATTGAAATGGCAGAATCATATTTAAGAGATAAAAAACGTGTCATTCCCTGCGCATCACTTTGCGAAGGCGAGTTTGGTGTGAATGGCTATTTTATAGGTGTACCAACTGTGATCGGTGCCGGCGGTGTTGAAAAAATTCTGGATTTTACATTAACAGCTGATGAAAAGGCAAAATTAAACAATACATTGGATGGAGTGAAGAAAACCGTCTTAGAGACCGGTTTATAGTCTTCATTATTCACCAGCACTCGGTGTAAAATATAATCAATAAAATAAAAAGCCAGTTGGTCATTAATCAACGGGCTTTTTCTTTCTTTATGCTTCAGGCACAAAAATACCCAAGAACTTATATTCATAATATGGTAGGACTTCCAGAGGGAACATCGAAGTTGATGATATTAATGGTGATGTGATTAGTTCTGGTGATATAAACGGGGGAACGTTTATTGTGAAATTAAAATCGCGCCGCGGCTCAATCACTATGGAAAAGGATTAATGCCATGAAAATATTATTATCNTTTATTATTCTGAATATGGGAATTGCCCANGACACAACTGAGGTAAAAATCGTTGTTGANCCAGCCATTTCTACAGAATTCACCCAAGATNAGAANAAAGAAAACTTAGCCACAGATGAATTCACATTCCGTGAGGACGTAATCATTGATTCTGGTGAGGTATCCGAAACCAATATGCGTATCATCGGTGGAGATTTGACTGTTTTTGGTACCGTGAATGGCAAGATAACCTTATTTGGTGGTGATGCTACCCTAAAAAATAGCAGTGTGCTGAATGGCGAAATCATTACCATCGGCGGGAACGTTTACCGTGAACCGAAAAGTATGGTAAATGGAAAAATTATCGAGAATAATCTATCGGAAGGATTGATTTACCGAGAAACGGAAAAGGAAGATGCCATTCAGGGAACAACTGAATTTGGATTGGATCGTAAATCAGAACGATCCCGCCAAAGTTGGATACAACCCAAACGCCGCGTCCTTCAATACAATAGAAACGAAGGTCTTTTGATTACGCCTTTTAATGAACGCTGGGATCGTCATTCAAAATCAAATTTTAGACTTAATTGGTCTGGAGGAGTTCGCTGGAGAAAAGGATTCGCTCCTGATTATGTGGGTCGTGCAATTTTTGAAAAAAACTTTTTTGAAAATCAGAATTTAGTCCTCTATACCAGTTTATTTAAAGAAGCGCGAACCGATGATGGATACCGACTACCACAAAAAGAGAATGATTGGGCCAGTTTTCTCGCACGCCAGGATTTTTATGACCGCTGGGAAGAGCAAGGATGGGAAGTGGGTGGCGGATTAAATCTATTCAGGAATATCAGAATCAAGGGCCGGGTTGTATCAGCGGAACAGGATACGCTCCCAGTTTGGAATATGTATAGTGTATTTGAAAAACAACGGAACCTACGACCCAATCTTGTTTTGGATCCAACCGCTGTCAACTATTCGGAAATTTCCATTATGGGCAGATCAGCTCATTATTCTCCCTTGAATACCGGGTTAGCCGTGTTTTTGCAATCTGAATTCATTCAAGCTTCGGAAGATTCTGTCAACGTTTTCAAAATGGATTATGGAAAAGCCATCCAGAGAAACCTGGCCTTAATCGTATTCAATTGGGAATTTTCTGAAGGACTTGTTTTTCGTTACCGACTCATGGTGGGCTCTGCCGGGGAAGCACTTTCTCCCCATCGGTTATTTACCGTGGGGGGGCTTGGCTCTGTTGCAGCGCAACCCTATAAACTTCAGCAAGGAAATCAAATGGCACAGTTAAACCTGGCATTATTTTTAACCCCCACATTCACAGACGGCGATTGGCTCATTTCATTTTTTGTTGATGGGGGGCGAGCGTGGACAGGAAGTTCTTGGGATACGGGCTGGATATCCGATAATCCAAAGTTAGGCATATCTTCANNAGGAATCGGTTTCGGCAATGGCAATCTTGATGATGACCTTGATGTGATGGTTAATATTGCAAAACCACTGGACCATGATGGCCCTATCGAAACAACCTTTCGATTTAACTTTTCATTTTAANATGAAAAAGACCACAATTTATTATCCAGTATTGATATGGATGATTTAATCAAAAAAGGGAATTATTATTTAACCGAGGATTGGGAATCAGATCGGCCAACCGTTTACCTCGATATCAGCGTCGGGCTGGGAGCTGTTGACATCGATTTAAGACATTAAAATAAGGAAATTATAAAAATGAAAGATTTTATTGGCCGTCGATAAAAACTGATCCTTCTTTTATTTCAACTTCAAAAGTTTTTACTTTTAAAACCGAATTGGCTACAGCACAAGCAGTATCAACATCGAATTCCCATAGATGAAATTTGCATTGAATTATTTTATTTGAAATATTTCCATCCGCCAACGAACCACCTCTATGAGGACAACGATTATCCCAGGCATGAATTTTTCCTTTTATATTAAACAAAGCGATGGGAATATCATTTACCATCACCAGTTTACTCCCCCCTTCTGGAATTTCAGAAAATTTTGCGACCTTTATCATTCAACCATGGCTAATACTTCGGCCACCAATTTTTCAATTCCTTCCGCTGCTTCCTTAATTGATTTAGCCTCCATATAAGCAGGTGTGGTAATGATCTTCTTTTCCTTGTCAATAATCATTTCAGTGACAGGACATGCCACATGTACACTACCCATTGCCTTTATATCACCGGCAGTTGTTTTATCCGAACCAATGGTCATTTCAGCCGATTCATCCAACTCACCCATAATTTTGGCCATCATAGCCGGGGCAATACAAATAGCGCCAATGGGTTTTTGCAATAGATGAACTTCAGAAACTAATCGATATACATCGGGATTAATAGAACAATCCGCCCCAGCCATCGCATAATCACATAAGTTTTTTGCCACACCAAATCCCCCGGGAATAATTAAAGCATCAATATCATGGCCAGTCACTTCTGCCATATCTTTAATATCNCCTCGGGCGATGCGAGATGATTCNACAAGCACATTGCGGAATTCATCCATTTCCTGCCCGGTATAATGGTTCACCACATGCATTTGGTCAATGTTGGGTGCCATGAGAATCATTTCGACTCCCGCACGATCCAAAGCCAGCATTGTGATAACTGTTTCATGAATTTCTGATCCATCATTCACNCCACACCCCGATAATAAAACACCTACTTTTTTCATAATTTACCTATTTGTTTAATAAATTGTAAAGACGCAGCATGGTGAGTCTCTACTTTATATTTTGATTAATATTCCTGTTTAACCCCGAAAATTTGGTCCGTTTTACGGCAGATCCTTTAAACAATTTACGAAACCCGTCTTCATCCATTTTAGTCCAATCTTTGTTAGACCATTCTACAATTTCCTGACGAGGTTGAAAAGATGATTCAGTGGACACATGGCTGAATTTTTGATTCCATGGACATACTTCCTGGCAAATATCACATCCATAAATCCAGCCGTTTAAATTTTCACTTTCACTAAAGTCACCACGATATTCAATAGATTGATATGAAATACATTTACTTGAATCCATGGTATATTCACCCAATGCATGGGTGGGACAAGCGTCAATACATGCGGTGCAAGATCCACAAAGATCTTCATTGAATCCATCATCATACTCTAACTCAATATCTAACAGAAGTTCGCCTAAAAAAAGCCAACTGCCAAAATCTGTGGAAATCAAATTGGTATGTTTCCCCTGCCAGCCCAATCCCGCTTTCTGAGCCCATACTTTATCCATTACCGGAGATGTATCTACGCACACAATTCCTTTCATTTCTGGATTTTCTTCTTTCAACCACCCCAATAAATGAAACAGTTTCTTCTTCAATAAATCATGATAATCATCCCCCCAGGCATAATTGCTGAATTTAAAATCAGTCGTTATATCTGACTGATCTTTTCCGACAAAATAGTTCATCCCGACGCTAATAACAGACTTCGCTTCCGGGAAATATGTATGAATATCTCCCCGCTCATCCTTTCGCTTTGCAATCCATTCCATGGTGGCGTGGTTACCTACATTTAGCCATTGGTCCAGATTCCTCTTCGCGTCCGGTGTGGGTTCCGCTTTCGCAATACCCACTTTTTGGAACCCCAATCCCTTGGCTTTTGATTTGATTGATTCTGAAAGTGAATTTCTCATCATAGAATTTAGAGAACCCAAATTACCACATCACACCAAAATTGGGATGTAAATTTTAGCAACTTATGAGTGAATTACATCCAAACTTAATCGAATGGAAAACTGGCGGTGAGATGAAATCTGTATTGTCCGGTTCGTTAGAAATATTTTGTAAACAGATTGGAAACCCAAATGCAGATGCTGACAAAACGATCCTTTTACTTCATGGGTTCCCCGAGTCTTCATATTCTTACCATCGTGTTATCGAAGGTTTAAATACTTTTTTTGACCGCATTATTCTTTTTGACTTTTTGGGTTTTGGTCTTAGTGATAAGCCTTTGAATCATACTTATAGTTTAAAAGAACAAGCCCAGATAGCCCTGGAAGTATGGAAATCCTATGGGGTGAAAGGTGGGCACTTAATTGCCCATGATATGGGAGATAGTGTCGCCACAGAGCTGGTGGCCTTAGCAAATGCAAGAATCGGAGATTGGTTTCCAAATGGATTTCAATCGGTCACATTCACCAATGGCGGTATGGTAATAGAACTTGCCGAACTTCGAATCCTTCAAAAACTGATGCTTAATCCTATACTCGGGCCTTTCCTTTCAAAACTATCCAAGTATAAGGTATTTAAACAGCAAGTATATAGTGCCAATGGCAGTTTACAATTGAATGAATCTGAAATTAAAATCATGTGGTCAGCATTTCGAAGTGGGAATGGAAAAATAATTGGTCATCGGCTTATACAGTATATAAATGACCGACATAGATATCAAAATAGTCGATGGCTGCCCGCATTAAAAGAAACAACAATTCCGATTCATTTATGCTGGGGCGAGTTGGATTCAGTTGCTCCCATTGCAATTGCTGAAAAATTAAGTAATGATATATGTAGAGATGCGTGCTTTACACGTATGTCTGAAACTGGCCATTTTTGCCAAATGGATAACCCGGAAAAATGGATAGAAAGTGTATTGAGATATTACCGAGAGATTTAGTCCTCACTTTTCAATAATTTTTCTGCCCATAAAATACCGATGATTGTTTTTACATCGGTGATTTTTCCATTCCAGACCCATGACAATGCTTCTTCTAAAGATGTGGGAAGTAATTCCAAAAATTCGTCAACATCTAAATTATGTTCTGTTTGGATCAAATCTTCTGCCAAATACATCCACATTTTTTCATTGGTAAAGCCAATAGCCGGGTGAATATTTGTTAAGAAAGTTAATTTATTAGTTCGATATCCTGTTTCCTCTTCCAGTTCTCGATGGGCACAATCGATTGGTTTTTCACCTTCATCCAGTTTACCGGCGGGAATTTCAATAAACTCGTCTTTCGGACCATAACGAAACTGCCGAATCAGACAAATATTTCCATCAGGTAATATGGGAATGATACATACGGCACCGGGATGGTCTATCCATTCTCTTGTACTGGTTTTGCCATTGGGTAACTTTACTTTGTCTAAGTACAAATCCAGATACCGACCAGAGAATACTTTCTCTGAAGAAATTTTAGTTTCTTTTAAATCTGACAAAGATTAAAATTAATTATCGGTATTCTTTAAGAAGAATTCTGGCTTTTTTGATCTGTTCCCAATCAGCGAGAGATTCTACTTTTGTTGGGGTCATATTGGTGACTTCTTCTAAGAGAGAAATTGCTGAACTTTTTTCTTTATTTTTATAAAGTGCTTTGGCTAAATACACTTTTTGAACCGGCTTTGCTTCGCCTGTCTCGTTCGCTTTCTTTAGCCATTTTATGGCTTCATCGTTATCAGGCCAGGAAAGAAAAAAAGGAATATAAGGTGATTTATAATGAACAGCCCCCAACATAAAATAACCACCACCGTCTTCATAGTTAGGGTTTAATTCAATGATGGTGAGTGCATGGTCTTTCATTTGATCCGCCACACCTTCCTTTGCAGCTGTCAAAATACCATACACTTCTGCCCAACTTCCCAGATTCGATAAGTACCAAAAATGTAATTCAACATTTTTGGGATATTTATCTAAATTTTCTAATGCCAATTCCTTTGCGCTATTATAAATAACCTTTTGCTCATCCTCAGTTTTGGCAACATACTTTCCTTTAAAATAATAGGATTTTAATAATCCCACCACTGCCTCTACTTTACTTTCATCCACAGCGAATTGAAAGAATTCTATTGCGTCATTAATCTGTTTTGGATTAGCCTGATCTTCTATACTGCCTTCGGCCCTGCGATTGTAGGCGGTCATTCCTTTTTCCAAATTGGATTGGGGAAAAAGGATTCCAACCCATATGAAAATAATCAACCCATATTTAGTCATTAAAAATATTCAATATAAGTAATTTTTAATTCACGCTGGAAATAATCCACTTTTTCATCGTCAAAAAGTAGATTATTAAAATCCAATTCAATATGAAGATGTTCCACAAATGTCCAGCGAATAGCTGCATTTAAATAACCACCTTTACTAATAGACATGGTTTTTGCTGTCATGTCATTTTCATTCAAGGCAGCATTATATTCCAACAATAATGATAATTCAGGATTNAACTCCATGTCGAATCCGAAAAAATAATTCATATCCTTGTCGCCGTCATTTACTTCTGCAAAATTATAATTTGTACCTGCATGCACACCAAGATTTCCCAAGGGGGTCTTCCAGTTTTTGCTACCTGCTAAATATAAGCCCATGGCTTTAACATCATAACGCATGAGTGAATCAGCGGCATTGAAATGACCAAGTCCCTGGGTATTCACTCCAAAGGAAACACCGGGCATGGATTCCGTTTCATCAATGAGTCGATATTTAAGATTCGCTTCTGGCCTTGGATACCAAATAAGGCTATCATCACCGATTAAATTAGCCGATCCAAAGGAAAGCCCAAATTGAAAGCGATCCGTAATTCCCACGCTGAGAGAGGTGGTAAGTCCCCCACCTTTTTGAACGCGCATTTCCATAGAGTAACTTCCGCGAACAAGTGTTCCAGCTGATGGTACAGTCACTAATGTTGTTGGGGGCGGATAGGATTGTGCCCATCCAAATGTGGAAAGTAAAATAAATAATGNTATTGAGATGGATTTAAATAACTTCATTTAATCCTCTAGTATGTGGTTATAGAGCCGTCAATTTAGCCAATGTACTTCACCCAATGCAAGTTCAGGGGAAAATCCGTTCTCCATACTTCGATGTAATGGATTGCACTCTAAATTTTGGCATTGTTAATTCACCTTTTTCACCAATAAGAATAAAGGTAACGCGCTGATTACCCAATTCAATCAGATGAATCAACAAACTATCCCCATTGGTCAGCACCATTAAATCATAATCTGTTTTAGGGATAAATACGTCAAATGGAACGGCTAAATCTTTTTCTCGAATTTCTTCTAATATAATTGAAATTTCATCCAGTCGATTTCCATAACGCGGCGGTGGTGTTTTATATAATTGATCGGCCGGTGGTTTAACCAATGCCACATGGCTCACTTCTTGCCCACGATGGTCAAACTCCCAGATTTCTTTCTGGTTCGTCAACATATCTATAGAATATGCAAATCGGCGAATGATTTTTTCCGTTGGTAATGATATCCAAAGTTCACCACTTAATAAGCCCAAGTGATCATAAATAAAATCGATTTTTCCATAATGGTCACCTCGAACATCGGTAAAATAGATTGATTCAATTTGATCCGATTCATTCAGGATAAATTTGGATTCTTGACCCTCGTAATATCCCTGGTTTTGTTTGGGGGTTTCCTTGCGAAATTCTATCGACCATGGTTCATCCAATCCAAATTGAATCAGGCTATCCGGTTTTTGATCTGCATTTAGAAAATACCGTCGTATTAATTTTTTCCCTGGACCATATTCTAATACTTCACGTTTCAGAGATTCCCCATCCGCATCAATCCATTCCTTCATGACAGCCATTTTTTTTGCATTATAAAAAACCTGAAGGTGCGATTTTTGAAATCGATCCATCGCTAACAGACGATCATCCGCCATAAAATCATGATCATTTGCATAAAAGCGCATAAAACTCACTTCTCTATTCTGGCCAAATAGGATACTTACGATAATCAATATGGATGAAAGTCCTCTCACACTACATTCCTTTATGATCGGACATTTGGCTCAAAAAGCCATTAGACCAGGATTCAAAATTTCCGTTTGTAATGGTTGATCGCATTTTTTCCATGAGGGTCATATAATAAGTCAAATTGTGGATGGTAGCCAAGCGCAACCCTAACACTTCCTTTATATTAAATAGATGGCGTAAATAGGCACGGGTAAAGTTTTGGCAGGTATAACAGTTGCATTCCGGATCTATCGTTTCAAATGATTCTTTATGTCGGTTATTTTCGATATTGATAATGCCCTGACTGGTAAATAATTGTCCGTTCCTGGCATTTCGTGTGGGCAACACACAGTCAAACATATCCACACCCAATTGGACAGATTTAACCAAATCTGTTGGGCGACCTACCCCCATAAGATATCTCGGTTGATCTTTGGGAAGAACNCCATCCATTTGCGCAANCGTTTCAAACATGGNNNTTTTTTCTTCTCCAACAGCCAATCCGCCAATGGCCATTCCACACTTGGCAAAGGGTNTTAACAATTCAGCACTTCTTTTTCTAAGAGATTCATAGATACTCCCCTGAACAATGGGAAACAGTGTTTGCTGCCAATCAAATAATGGACCATTGTTCTCTAAATATTCATGGCATTCCCCCATCCAAAGGGTAGTGCGCTTTACTGCTTTTTCAACGATTGATTCTTCCGCTTTCCCCGGAGGACATTCATCAAAAGCCATGATAATATCAGACCCTAAATGGCGTTGGATATTCATGGATACTTCCGGTGTAAAGAAGTGTCGGTTTCCATCCAAATGGGATTGGAATTCCACACCTTCGTCAGAAATTTTATTTAATCTCGCCAATGAAAAAACCTGAAACCCACCACTATCCGTTAANATAGAGTTTTCCCAATTCATAAATGAATGAAGGCTCCCGGCTTTGTGGATTAATTCATGGCCGGGGCGAATATATAAATGATACGTATTCCCAAGAATAATCTGCGCATCCAGTTTTGTGAGTACCTCCGGGTCAATTGTTTTAACGGCACCTTGTGTACCAANAGGCATAAANACAGGTGTNTGTATTTCGCTATGGTTTGTTTTGAGAATNCCGCGNCGCGCCGACGTTCCTCTATCGCTATGGACAATTGTAAATTGCATCAAAAAGTTTGATCCGAATTGGGGTTAAAACCCCAACGTTGGTAATTTTCTTGAAACACCGTCATAAATGACGGGGAAATTGAACTTACTAATTAAACTTATTATTCCATNCTTACCCCATCCTTTAGAATGGGGTGTGCACATCTTAACAAACAGGGGATTTATACCCAAACTATCATTGTTAATCGAACTCATCAAAACAAAAGATGAAACGCTTCTCCCACATTGGCAACGCCTGATATTTTTATACCCTTTGGCTGCGTTTTTATGCGTTTCACATTTGCGGTGGGGGCGATTACTGATTTAAAGCCTAGGGATTTAGCCTCATTAATCCGAGTATCCAATCTGCTTACAGATCTCACTTCACCCCCCAAACCAACTTCACCAATTAAAATGACTGACTTAGGTAAAAGTTTATCCCGAGCGCTGGATGCCACAGCAGTAATGACGGCTAAATCAGCAGCTGGATCATCAATTTTGAGTCCGCCAACTAAATTGACAAAAACATCTTTGGTTCCCATCAAAATCCCTAGTCTTTTTTCAAGAACAGCCAACAACATAGCCAATCGTTTAAAATCAAACCCATTTACATTGCGCTGAGGCGTCCCAAAGTTTGCATTAGAAACCAAAGCCTGAACTTCCACTAAAATCGGGCGACTGCCCTCCAAAGATGGAAATATAGTTGATCCGGAAATATCATCGCGTCTTTCAGCTAAAAAGAGTTCCGATGGATTTTTCACTTCAATGAGACCATTGGATTCCATCTGAAATATGCCCACTTCATTTGACGTACCAAATCTATTTTTTGCGGACCGAAGGATACGATGATCATGACGATCATCTCCCTCTATATACAAAACAACATCCACCATATGTTCCAGCATTTTAGGCCCGGCGATAACACCTTCTTTTGTCACATGGCCAATAATAATGACAGCAATATTCCTTTGCTTCGCCAATTGAAGAAGCTGTTGGCCACATTCCCGAATCTGACTGACGGAACCCGGGAGCGAATCCAACGCATCACTGAATACAGTTTGAATGGAATCTATCACAACCAATTCGGGCTNGATTAAGGATATTTGATCTAATATGCCTTCTATNCGATTTTCGGATGAAAGATGTAGTGAATCTGAGTTCACATTTAAGCGTCGGGCACGTAAGCCAATTTGCTCCTCGCTTTCTTCTGCAGAAACGTATAGGACCGGTTTTGTAAATGCAGGTAATATTTGAAGTGCAAGTGTGGATTTTCCTATCCCCGGGTTACCACCCAATAAAATGAGTGATCCGGGTAAAAGTCCACCACCCAGAACCCGATCCATTTCTGCAATNCCTGTTGGGATGCGTTTGACTTCNTCACCTTGTAGAATATCTGNNAGTTTGCGAGAATCCCGAGCCAAACCACCGCTTCCCTTTTTTCGCTTTTTGGAAACCTTAAATTCGCCTAGCGTTCCCCACTCATTACAAGAAGGACATTGNCCATGCCATTTCGGATGATCATTCCCACAGGCTGAACAGAGGTAAACGGTTTTAGATTTTAATTGGGGCATTTGGAAGGGAGAAATTGAGTCAGGTAAAAGGCAGAATCAAGCTGAAAGGTATTGTATCCTTACCAATCATACCCGAGAGATAAATACCATTGGGGCTTAGAGAAACCGCTATCGGTCCAATCATAAGCTGCTTCGATCCGTAATAAATATATAAAGGGGATTTTTATTCCATAGCCAATGGACCGAACCCAAGGTGAAAATTTATCCGGGAGGTTGTTCCCATATTTGGCCTGCAAATAGGCAAAGTCTGAAAATTCCCGGCGATCATCCCAGGCGGCACCTATATCCATAAAAATATGGCCCCGGATATTGCCGAAAATAACTTTCATTGGGAACCCCAATTGAAAATATTGAATGAAGGGAAACCGGAATTCAAAATTGGCCAAGAATACATTNGTACCAAATCGCTCTGAATAGCGTGCACCACGAAGCGGATATGCNAATTCAGAAAAATAAATATCCTGCAGCAAGGTGTTATTATTGCTGTCGAGAATCACATTGCGCCAACGTGTTTCCCCAGAAGTCTCATCATCCACCCCGTTTGTCGANCCGGTTCCAAATATCCAGTTCGGCATGCCGCCTAAGAANTANTTTTGCGGATTCTTTCCCGTACTCGTACCAAAAAATAATCGGCCGGCGAATGAATAATCTCGCGTAATCATTTGGTATTTCCGCATATCAATTTTTAGTTTTTGATAGGAAATGCCCTTATCCCCCATGGCAGGGCTCATTTCAAATGTTGTATTCTGGCGAAATCCATCGATGGGTCCCGTATATCCGAAAACAGCGTTGTCATAAATATAGCTCAAAGTAGGGTTCGCCGAAACAAAACCATCTTCCTGAATAATTTCATTTTTATTGAGATATGAATCGATATTAAAAAGTTTGTAATCCAAATTATGAATAATCAACCCAGCGTCAATTCGGTGAAATCGGTTAAAGGGACGTGAGCCCATGACTGCCAAACCAAAATGACGCATGCGAGCCGTTAAATCTGTGACCATTCCTAATTCGTTAAAGGCATATCCTGCAAAAAAGAAATCNGCCTGATGGAATAAGGTAAAATAATAATCCAATCGATTTTCTAAATAGGCGTAATTCAGGTAATAATCACTATTTTGTAAGGAGATTTGAGATTCCATTGCAACGGATATTTGATGGTCTCCCATGATATCGCTGAAATAAAACATGAATAAACCTTGGTGACCAAATACATTATTATAACCATAGGCACCTTGTGCAATGTCTAGACTAAACCGTGTTTTATACGCTTGGGGGATGTATTCACCATCGTCCCTTTTATATACTGAATCTGGTTTGGATTCTAAGGGCTGATCTGTCATAGATTCATTATTATACTGCTCATATTCCCATGCAAATATATAGGTTGAATAATCTGATGTATTGGCATCGGTTCCTTTCAACTTATGTTTCCGTAAATCTGTTAATTCTTCCCGATCATTTTCTTTCCGATTTGCAATAAAATTGGTTGGTGCAACAGAGGTTGATTCTAAATTCAAGGGATTATTNATTCGATAAATATCCCACCCCAGACCCGAGTAGCCTGNAAATACCATTATACCATCATCACGGGTAAGGCTTAATTGAAAAAGTCCTGTTAGTAAATTTGTTACAACTTGTGCATCATTCGTATTTAAATCATGACGGAAAAGGTTCCAAGTTCCCTGATAATCTCCTGTATAAAAAAGGCTATTATCTGTATTAGCGAAAATTGGATAATTTTCATTATAATCGGTATTCGTAATCCTTGAAACGGTGCCAGAAACAACATCAATCGTATAAATATCCTGCTGATCATAATTATGATTCAGCATATCTTTAGCCGTTGTTTCGTCTTGATTAATAAGGTCGCCCCGATCCGATACAAAAACAATCATTTTCCCGTCCGGGCTCCAAGATGGTTCCGTATCTGAAAAAACATCAGCAGTAATATTCGTATTTTCTTTGGAATCCAAATCGTAAAGATAAATATCACTGGCGCCGCCTTCATTCCCAACAAATGCCAACTGTTTTCCGTCGGGGCTCCAGGATGCAGTAAAAACGCCATCCAAATTAAAGTCGATTTTTTCGTCTTTCCCCGTATTGACATTAATTAAATACAAGGCATCATGGGCACCGGATTTCGCCGCAATCACAATACTTTTACTATCTGGAGACCAACTAATCCCGGGCTGAAGAAATTTTAATTCCTCAAAATCGATTGACCGATTTCCTTTCACGACTCTGTCAATTTTTTTCCCCGTCACCGCATCCAAAATATAAATATCCATATATCCTGATCGGTCGGATAACACCGCAATCTTACTCCCATCGGGGGAAACGGTGGGAGAAACATTNTAAAAGTTTTTATCTTTTTTATGATCCGTNAGTGGTTTCGCAATATCCTTCAATTCATCCCGGCCAGCCACATCAGGATAATATTCTTTTTTAATATATTTATGCCATTGTTCAGTTAATTCTTCAAAGTCCATACCCAAAGCTTCTTTGAATCCTTTTTCTGCATTACCATGACGTTTCATGGCTTGAAATATTTCACCAATTTTTTCTCGACCATATTTTGTTGCGATAAATCGCCATACAGACTGGCCACCCTTATATGCTAGAAAATATTCCAATTCACGAATCGTTGGAATTCTTTCATTGATGGCTAAATCACGAATAGTCATATCGGCCCGAGTATCCCAATTCATGGATAAATATTCTGCCAGTCCTTCGTTTGCCCAAAGCGGAATCCGAAGGTTCATTCCACCAGAAATCACATTTTGCATACGGCCGCCATAGACCAAATCATTAATCATGGCGTGAACCAACTCATGGTGAATCACGTGGCGAAAAGCNGCATAATCACCTTCAAAGGGAANAACAATCCTATTTTTAAATAATTCTGTAACACCACCGATCCCCTCCTGCATGTATTGACCAATCACATTGGTTTGCTGAAATTCATTATGGGAATGGTAAACAATAATCGATACGCGTTTTTTTAAATTCCAGCGAAGGTGCTTTGCTATTTGTTCATAAGCATCNGTAGCAACTTCCATTGTGAAATGAGCCAATTCAATTTCATCACCATAATAGTAAACATCAAATTGAGGTGAAGAAATAAATTGCCAATCATAATCACGGTATTGCACCTTGTTTTGACCAAAAGATTGGGCATTGAGCATCGTGGATGCCATTAGAAAAATAATAAAAATAATTCGTTGCATGCTTTTATATACTTGAATTTAATCTATTCGTTCCCCAATTTCGACGATTATCAACGAAAAATGTTAAAATATTGATAAATTAAATTTTCCAGTTTCCAGATTGACTGACCCCTAAGTGAAATAGTATTTTACACACTATGAATTTGCCAATCTATTTTATTTCCGATATCCATTTGATGCTAGAAAGATCTGAATCCGAGGTAAGTCGCCAAAATAAGCTGTTCCAGTTTTTTAGTTTCGTGAAGAAATCTGGTGGAACACTTGTAATAAATGGGGACCTCTTCGATTTCTATTTTGAATACAAAGATGTTATTCCAAAAGTATATGTTCCTTTTTATCATGAAATACTCAAATTGCGCGAAGCAGGTGTGAAAGTGCATTTCGTCCTGGGGAATCATGATTATTGGGTTCTCGATTTTATCACAGATACCCTGTTTGATTATACGTATTTTTCCGATACCCAATTCGAGATTAATGGTAAAAAGTTTTATGTGACTCATGGAGATGGATATTTATCCTGGGACTTGGGATATCGAATCCTTAAGNTTTTGATTCATTCNCGAATTTTTATATGGGCATATCGCTGGTTACACCCAAGAATNGGATACGCCTTTGGCAGATGGATTTCTAAAAAGGGAGAACATTATTTACATTCAGATGCCTATAATAAAAGAATATGCGATGAAATGTCCATGCATGCCCAAAAACAGTTGGATCAAGGGTATGATTATTTTATTACAGGTCATTATCACCAGGCAAAGGATTTACCCCTGAATGGTGGTAAATTAATAATTCTCGGNGACTGGCTTAGCTTTTTTTCCTATGCAAAATTTGATGGCCATGATCTGAAATTAAAATTCTGGGACAATCATGAAACGCCTTAATGTTTTACTTCCACTATTGGTTTCGCTCATTTTTATAGATGGGTGTTCCACGATTAAAAAATTCTGGCCGGAGAAACGAGGTGCAAAAGATGATATTTCATATGAATTGATTGAAAATCTCAGTACCGCTTTCAGTGAAGGAAAACTCCAGGCGCTTGAAGAAATGATAGCCATTTACGATGATACCAACCAACCTTTCGATGTAAGAATTGCAGCGGGAAAAGCATTGGCAGAAACACATCATCCAACCGCCTTAAATGCCATTTCAAAAACAGTGGGAGATGCAGCGGCACTGGACGTGACTTTCATGATTGCATCCATTGAATTATTAGCNGAATTTAGAGACGATCCCCGAGCGGCTGATGCCATGGTNAACGCCATGAATAAAGTTGAAATCAAAACCAATTCACTTCANATGGCATTGATCCAAAATCTAAATAGAGTACGGACAAAAGACCAGGTGTTGGCATTGCTGGATCTCTATGAAGTGAGTCGAAATAATTTCAATCGTACCGAAAGATTATTGACAGAAACCTTGGGCGCATTGGGAACAGATGAAGTGGTTCCAATTCTTACAAAAATTTCAAGAGATCCTGATGTAAACTTAGGTATTCGGAATCGCGCATTGGAAATCCTCGGGAAGAAAGACCCGTCCCAAGTGGCCGGTGCATTTGCAGAGTTGTTAGGGGATCCACAAACCAATTTGGAAGTCCAGGATTTTGCCCTAAACACCATGAAAGGTGTCAAAGAAGAAAACCTCATTCTCGCACTGCTCCAAACTTATCGATCCGGCAAAGATCAGTATTATAATTTATTAACAACGCTTTTAGAAGCATTGGGAGAATTCAATGATCCGGAAATTAGGAGAGCCGTTAAGGAAATAGCAATGAATGATGCATATCCACAAGAAATTCGCATCAAGGCTATTGAAAAACTGTCTGACTTAGGCGATGCTAATGTNATTCCAGATATTATACCTATACTGTCTGATCCTGGTCAGTATAAACTTCATTCCGCCGTCATTGAGACTGTAAAGAATCTTGGCCAATACGAACAATATGAGCAAGAAATTCAACGTAGAACTTTTGAAGCACATCAAAAAGCGGTTTTGTTGAATGAATAAATTTATTTTATCCATATTNTTAATTAGTATTGGATTGAGTCAGAATGATGCAGACTCAACAATTGTGGCACCGTTTGATTCCATAGCTGTTATTAAGCCTGACACAACGCAACCAGTCCCTNCNATTGAAATNCCAGAAACAATAGACACAACCGCACAGGATACATTGGTTCCCTTACCAGATATCCGTGAGTTGGGTGACAAAGCAGATAAACTTCCATTAGGTGAACCCTTTTTCGAATTGAAATCAAGCATTGATTTACTCCACCAACAAATGGATTCTCTCAAGCGAGTGATTTCNGTTTATGAAAAAGGGAAGGGTGCCATGCCAACCATCGATGAAGAATTACTGAACCTAATTAAGGTTCCGCAATTGCGGCATCGGATTGAACTTCAAAACGGGACAATCGTTAATGGTGAAATAATTCAAGAGGATGATTTAGGAATCATCGTTCAAACATCCATAGGTCAATTGGCAATTGAAATGGATCGCGTCGTAAACATTACAGAAGATTTGCCACCCAATGCCAAAGTTGAAATTATGGGAGAACCTTATGTAAATGCATTCCCCGATCGGGAAGAAATTGCAGGAACCATTAAAAATGTTGGATTGAAAAGGGCTGACTTTATCCGGGTGATTGCCCATTTATGGTCAGCAACAACAGAACTGATTCAAACCGATTCTGTATTNGTTACGGGGCAAAAACAAAAATATTTAACAGGTATTCGGGCGGACACATCCCTTGAACCAGGTTCAATCAGCGAATTTAAATTCACCATTCCTTTGTCCGAGGAGGATAAAGTCTCTTATCGGACCTATGAAGTTCGATGGGAATCATATAAATAAATTATTGTAACCCTGCGATTTTAACCATTATCGCATTTTGGGCATGCATTCGATTTTCAGCCTGATCAAACACAATTGAATTGGTTGACTCCATAACAGCATCCGTCACTTCCCTACCTCTTTCTGCCGGAAGGCAATGCATAAACAAGGTTTCTTTTCCTGTAGAATTCATCATAGCAGAATTCACCTGAAAGTTGGCNAAAATTTTCTCCCGCTCCTCCGCCTCTTCTTTCTGGCCCATGGACGCCCACACATCCGTATATACCACATCTGCTCCGACCACCCCAGCTTTAGGATCGTGGGTTATTTCTACAGTAGAAATACCTGCCGCTTCAACCAGTTTGATTGGTTCTNNATCCGGCTCAAACCCTTCAGGACAAACACAGGTAAAATGAAATGGAATTCGCGCGGCCAAATGGAGCCAGGAATGAACAATATTATTCCCATCCCCCACATAAACTATTTTCATATTATCCAAATTTACACGGTGTTCATAAATAGTTAATATATCGGCCATGATTTGGCAAGGATGGTTATAGTCTGTTAAACCATTTATCACGGAGATTGATGCATATTTTGCTAATTCTGTCATATGCTTATGATCAAATAATCGGGCCATAATCATATCATTATAACCACTGAATACGCGGGCGATATCTTTGATCGCCTCTCTTTTTCCAATCCCAATATCGTTNGGACCAAGAAATAGAGCGTGACCACCTAAACGGAAAAATCCCGTTTCAAAAGATANCCGTGTTCTGGCGGATGGTTTGGCAAAAATCATCGCNAGAGAANGATCCTTAAACGGTTTATAATCTTCTTTATTTTTTAGTCTCGCCTTAATGCTTTTGGCTAATTCAAGTGTTTCCCAGATTTCGTCGGTTGTAAAATCGGTAATATGTAAAAAGTCTCTTTTCATCATTTCATCTTTAATTTTTATTTCCTGTCCCACATTTTCCATCATCCATCACCCATTNACCATCTTCCCTGTNCCATCACNCCTATAATATGTATTTACTCAAATCCNGATCTTCAACAATATCCTGTAATTTTTCTTCAACCATTTTNTTCGTGATGGTAATTGTTTTCTTTCGGCCNCTNGATTCTTCAAACATGAATTCATCTAACAANGTGGTCATCACTGTATGGAGCCTCCNTGCACCGATATTTTCCATTTTTTGATTTACATCAGCTGCAATTTTTGCGATGGCGCGAATGGCCTCCGTTTCAAATTTTAACGTCACATTTTCGGCACCCAAGAGGGCCATATATTGTTTAACCAACGATGATTTGGGATGCTTCAGGATTTTAATGAAATCCTTCATGGATAGCTTATTCATTTCTACGCGAATGGGGAATCGTCCCTGGAGTTCAGGGATCATATCGGAAGGAGATGATACATGAAAGGCACCGGCTGAAATAAATAACACATGATCTGTTTTCACCATACCATATTTTGTAGGTACACGACTGCCTTCAACTATGGGTAGTAAAT
>PAXB01000048.1 GCA_002715035.1 Fidelibacterota bacterium | reverse complement strand
CCACATTGGGCATGCCTACAATGGCCAGACGCATTCCTTTGTCTTCTTCAACAATGGGTGGACGGTCTTTCAAATCCAGTTGATCTAAAACAAGATCTAAAAGGTCGCCGGTGAGGCGGCCGGATAAAGAAGAGACGGGATGCATGGGTTCAATCCCTAATTCATAAAATCCGTTGACCAGTTTATCCAATGCTAATGTATCGCATTTATTCACAACCAATATGGACTTCTTCCCCGTTTCCCGCACAAATTGTGCCAGTGTTTTGTCCGACGCGGTTGGGTCTTCCCTTCCATCTACCATCAATAAAATGAGATCTGCTTCTGCCACCGCAGCCTGTGCCTGTTTACGGATGGCACTATTGAATATATCCACATCTTCCGGTATATAACCGCCCGTATCTACAAAAGTCAGGTTATGCCCCACCCAATCCATGTCTCCATAAATCCGATCCCGGGTGATGCCTTCCATGGCGTCAACAATGGCTTTTCTCTGCCTGAGGACCCGATTGAAAAAAGTGGATTTCCCCACATTGGGGCGGCCAACTATTGCGATAATTGGATTTGCCATGTTATAAATTAATTCAACAGTTTAAAAAATGATTCCGGTGAATCATCGGTAACCACAACCTCTGTTCCAATCCCATTGGATATCTGTTCTAATGTCATATCGTCCAATGTTAGAATGCCTGTTTCACTCAAAATGCGGTCAGAAAAAATAACCTTATCCCCCAAATCCTGCCCTTTCAACTGGTCAATGATGTCCTGACCAACCAATAATCCAGTAACAGTAACTTCTTCCGCCCCGTAAAATTCATTTCGGATCGGCACATGGTTGACTTCTAAATTTTCGATGCCACTCACCGTTGGAAGCCAATGAGATTTGAACCACTTATCAATCAATGTCCCGGTGCAAACGGTTACCTTTTTCGGCGTATCCAAACTGGGGTGAAGTCTGGTCATGCCTGCTTGCCATTGATCCCAAAAGACTGGCACCTGTCCCACACCATTTTCAGATAAATCCACATCTTCATAATAATCCGTATCGGGTAAATCCCTTTCAGTGACTAAGAACCATTCGTCGCTTAAATATATAAATCTGCGTCCATCTTTGAGGATATATTTTTCCGATAGACCTTCAGCAATCGGGAGAAATTTCTCAGCATAATCCCTGGTTACCGGTGGAATGAACGGCAGCCCATCCCGATGTTTCGTCAACCCCGCAGGAACAATGGACATGGATCGGGCCATGGGTGAATATTGATGAATATCTTTAATCGTTTGTTCTAAAAATTCACCATCATTCCATCCAGGACACAAAACCACCTGAGAATGGAGTTCAATTCCGTTTTCTGTTAGATATTCAAATTTCCTTAACAGGGTATCATCCTTGCCATAGAGAAACATTTCCAGGCGTTTATCCGGCTGGGTCACATGAACAGAGATATATAAGGGTGTCAGGCGCTGGGTCACCACCCGTTTCATTTCCTTCCATCCCATATTGGTCATGGTAATATAATGACCGTGTAGAAATGATAATCGAAAATCCCCATCACGAAAGTAAAGCGCCTCCCGCATCCCGGGAGGATTCTGATCTACAAAACAAAAAACACAATCATTGGCACATTTACGAATNCGGAATTCCTCNAATTCCAGACCCAGATTATCATCATAATCCTTNTCAATATCATATTCCANNACTTCCCCGCCCTGGCGGACGCNCAGGACAACATTTTCATCGGATATTTTGAAACGATAATCAATAATGTCCCGGACCCGGGAACCATCGATTGCGTCGATGCGGTCACCCGGTTTCAGGCCCAATTCTGCGCCGATACTGTTTTCGTTNACTGAAAGGATTTTCATGGGGTAGAATTTACAGAGATAGCATCATTAGAAATGAGACAGAAAAATAGAAAAGAATCCCAAAATATCCTTNCTAAACTGCNCGTTCTTTACTTGATATTATTTAAATGTTATACNTTCCATCATTAACGACTGTTCAGAAATGATTCCACCTGCACATCATTGGAATNTTCGAAATAATATATTATAAATTGGTNAGCCTTCGANGGAAGGCTAATCNGCCAGNGTATATTTTAGCGACTTCACCGACATCAATAATTGATTTAAATCTGATGGAGGCAATCCAGATAAGGGTGGACGTATGTTTCCCCAAATATCATCACCCTGATGGTGTTTCATTAAACCCTTTAATGCCCCAATGAGTGGATAGGTTTGAACCGCCTTTCTAAAATGGGTAATACCTTCCTGACAGGACACAGCCAGTTCCTCGTCCGCAAAAAATGCGTTATATGTTTCTTTAATATAACCTGGATTTACATTCGCTGTACCGCTGATGACGCCCGCCCCGCCCGCTGCCAGTACTGGGATGAGGAATTCCTCAGACCCGGGAAAAACTGTTAATCCGGGGCAGTGGTTAAGTATATTTATCGTGTTGTCCCAATTTCCGGAACTGTCTTTATATCCCACAATTTGATTCGGAAATTTTTCCATGAGTTCCAACACTATATTAACATCAAAGTGAATCCCAGACAGTTGGGGGAATTCATATAAAAATATCTTAAGACGGTCATCACCAATCTGTTGAATGACTTCACTGAAATATCGGACCAACCCACTTTGACTTGGGCTTTTATAATAAAATGGCGGCAGCATTAAATGATGATAATATCCTCTTGATACAGCGTGCTGTCCCAGGGTAATTGTGTCCGTGAGGGCACTGCATCCTGTACCCACCATAATTTTTTCTGAGGGGATTTTTTCTTCTTTTACCCAATCAAGTAGTTCCATCCGTTCTGATACTGAGAAAGAGGTGGCCTCCCCATTCGTCCCGAAAATCACAATACCATCGACACCATGATTCAACAACCATCGAAGATGATTAAAATACCGGGTTTTATCTATGGAATAATGAGCGTTTTGTGGCGTAAGGATAGGGGTCCACACCCCTTTTAGGTTGGTCATATTAATTATGTATTCCCGTGATCTTCATCATATCATTTTAATTCTAAGTGACATAAGTTTTCACAATTGCTACAAGTTTCATTTGTAATCATAAGCGATAGTTGCTTGTATGAAAAGGGGACGTGCCCTCCACGTCCCTTTTTTTATGGTGAGCGGGCGATGAGAATCGAACTCACGTCTCCAGCTTGGGAAGCTGGGGTAATAGCCATTATACGACGCCCGCATGATGGGTGAATTTATATCAGAAAAAATGTGTGCTCCAGCGTTTCTATTCCAAAATAGTGCAGTTAAACCATTGTCTCCTCGGTGGATAACCATGAAAGAGAATCGGGTCCTGTATTTGCGATCATTGTATGGCCCAAAAACAACCCTGTTTAATGTGGACAATTTGTGGAAAACTTAATTTCCCCACATTTTTCTCGAGGATGATTAGGGTTTTTTCACTTTTCTTCTTGGGTAATATTATCCGCAAATATATATTGGATGTGCCAACCAAGTCGATTATCACTTTTTCATTTATCAACCTATAAGAAGATCTGTTTTTTTACAACACCACATACCTGAATAGGAACGGCTGTCAATGGCAGAAGCAATAGAACTCAACTTTCCCAGTGGAAAAACAACCCCGGGTGAACTCAACATAATGGTTGAGGAAACCGTCCGCGAACTCACAAAAGAAGTGGACGGACAAAATATTTCTGAAGAATTCACCCCATACCTTATAGAAAATTATTACAAAGATGATTTGCTCGGTGCGGATGTACTGAAAAACAAATATCTCGCCCCGTGGGAAAACCACCCATACCAACTCTGGCAGCGCCAGGCCAATGCCCTGGCGTCTGTTGAACGGACTAAAAAACTGCGTGATACGTGGGAAAAGAAATTTTATTCTATTTTAGAGGATTTCAGATTTACACCTGGCGGACGCATCATGCATGGTGCCGGCCGGGAAGATATTACCACAACACTCAATAATTGTTATGTAGTGGGAATTCAGGATGATTCTATCAATTCGATTTATCGCACAATCGAAGAAGAAGCCCGGACCTATAAATATGGCGGCGGCTGCGGCCACGATCTTTCTGTATTGCGTCCCTCCGGNGACGCCATTAAAGGAACCGGCGGAGAATCCTGCGGCCCTGTGGGATTTATGAACCTCTTCAGTGAAAACACAAACACCATTGCCCAACACGGCCGGCGCGGTGCCAATATGCAAACCCTGCGGGTGGATCATCCGGATATAGAAAAATTTATTGAAATCAAAACCGGCGATATTCACATGGTGAAATATTCTAATATATCCGTCCTCTTAACCCATGGATTTATGGAAGCGGTAGAAAATAATTCGGAATTTGATCTCAAATGGAATGATCAGGTTTATAAAACCATAAACGCCCGGCAATTATGGAATAAAATTATAGAACACGCACACACCAGCGCTGAACCCGGACTCATATTTTGGGATACCATGACCGATTACCATAATGCTGAATACTGCAGCCCCCTCGTCTCAACCAATCCCTGTGCAGAGCAGCCCCTTCCCGATGGTGGATGCTGCAATCTGGGCTCCATCAATTTGGAACGATTTGTGGATGGAGAAGGAAACTTCATGATTGATGAATTCAAAGATACAGTTGGAACCGCCACACGGTTTCTGGACAATGTCATCGATTATAATCTCGAAAGACACGCCCTTGAATCACAAAAGAATAATGCCACCAATGACCGACGGATTGGATTGGGTATTCTGGGCCTTGGTGATATGCTTGTGCGGATGGGTATAAAGTATGATAGCGATGATGCCATCCAAACCGTTGAACAGGTTATGCGAATTTTTCGAGATGGTGCTTATGAAACCAGTGTTGAATTGGCCAATGAAAAAGGATCCTTCCCAAGTTTTGATTGGGCGGGTTACCGCAAAAGCCAGTTTATTAAAAATCTTCCAAGAAATTTAAATAATAAAATAAAAGAAAATGGCATTCGAAACTCCACCGTATTAACAGTGCCTCCCACTGGCAGCGGTGCCATTGTTGCGCGGGTCACTTCAGGCATCGAACCCATTTTTGCCACCTCCTATAAAAGACGTGTAAAAAAGAATGACGGATTCGGAAAAACATTTGATGAATACAAAGTGTATCATCCCATCATCAAAAAGTTGTTTGGGAACGATCAAAACCTTCCGGATTATGTGATTTCTGCCCATGATATTGATCCCTATTCCCGTGTGAAAATGCAGGGCGTCATCCAAAAGTATATTGACAGTTCAATCTCTTCAACCGTTAATCTCAAAGAAGATATCACACTGGAGACAGTGGCGGACATCTACATGACAGCTTATAAAACCGGCCTGAAGGGCATTACAGTTTATCGGGAAGGATCTAGAGAGGGCATTCTCATTACGGAAAAACCTGAAAAAGATAAAAAGTCGAAAGATAAAGCAGCCGCCTCTCAATCAGACACCGGAGTAAATACTGTTATAGAAAAACGACCCCGCATTCGACCCCATACAACAGAAGGAGTCACGCGGCGGATTCGTACGGGCGAGGGAAGCCTGTACATCACCATCAATCAGGATGAAAACGGTTTATGTGAAGTGTTTACAACTATTGGTAAAGCAGGTGGAAATGCCGCGGCACAATCGGAAGCCATCAGCCGACTTATTTCTCTGGCACTTCGGTCCGGAATTGACCCCAGTGCCATCATCAAACAATTAAAAGGTATCAGTGGACCGAACCCCACCTGGGAAGATGGCCGGCTGATTTTGTCCACACCGGATGCCATTGGTAAAGCACTTGATGATTACCTCAGTGAAAATAATGAAGTCCAAAACGTGGATTCAAAAGTGGACACTGAAGAAGCCAAACGGAAAACGTCCATCACAATGGTTACAAGCGAAGAAGTATCCGAACATGAAATGGATGTGACTGACTTTACGTTTAAAAATATTACCACATGTCCTGATTGCGGCAGTAGTGTGATGCACGAAGGCGGTTGTGTTACATGCCCTGGATGTGGGTTCTCCAAATGTGAATAATTGATTGATTTCATTCTCTAAATAAAAATCCCCGCCTCGAATATTCGGAGCGGGGATTTTTNTATTTCTTTTAGAATAAAACCTAAAAAGCCATGAGTTCCTTTTCTTTATGCTCCTGCATTTCATTCAATGATGCCACATGTTTATCCGTTAAGGTCTGCATTTCTGTTTCCTGCCGATGGATCTCATCTTCAGAAACATGCTCTTCCTTTCCNAATTCCTTCACGTGATGAAGGGCATCTCGTCGGACATTTCGAACTGAAACACGACCCTCCTCAACAACTTGATGGACATATTTAATTAAATCTTTGCGCCGTTCTTCTGATAAAGCCGGAATNGGAATTAAAACAGCATTGCCATTATTGCTCGGTGTTAAACCCAAATTGGAGTTCATGATAGCTTTTTCAATGACTGGAATTAATGATTTTTCAAATGGTTGAAGCGTAATGAGGCGCGGGTCAAGGACTGAAACAGTGGATACCTGGTTCATGGGCATCATAGATCCATAATATTCTACCTGGATTGCGTTCAGTAAATCCGGATTGGCCCGGCCTGTACGAACCTTTGCTAATTCCATTCGGGTGTGCGCCACCGCCTGGTCCATTCGGTGGGATGTATCTTTATAAATTTCTTGCAGCATTTGGACTATTCCATTACAGTTGTGCCAATATCTTCACCATTAAGGAGACGCTTTAAATCTCCCTTATTATTAATATTGAAGACCCGTATCGGCAATGCATTTTCTTTACATAAGGTTATGGCAGTTAAATCCATCACGCGAAGGTTTTTTGATAACACTTCATTGAAGGAAATACTTTTATAACGTTTTGCGTCAGAATTTACAACGGGATCTTTGTCATAGACACCATCCACTTTAGTCCCTTTGATAAGTACTTCAGCATGAAGCTCCGTCGCCCGAAGCGCCGCAGCCGTATCTGTGGTAAAATATGGATTTCCTGTGCCGCCTGCGATTATAACCAAACGCCCTTTTTCCATATGGCGGAGTGCTCTGCGTCTAATATATGGTTCTGCAATTTTGGATACGGTAATGGCAGACAGTGTTCGCGTTTCGACACCNACTTTTTCCAAAGCATCCTGCAGACTTATGGCATTCATGATGGTTGCCAGCATACCGAGATAATCTCCCGTGACCCGATCCATNCCTTTGGTGGCGGCTTGCAATCCGCGGAAAATATTCCCGGCGCCAATAATGAGGCCAATACTGACCCCCATTTCATAAATGGATTTAACTTCGTTGGCGAGCTCCGTCGCCTTTTTCGGATCGATACCAAAACCCTGTTCGCCTGCAAGTACCTCCCCGCTTAATTTAAGAAGGATTCGCCTGAAAGCAGGACTTGACATCTACAATTTAGTGTGGTTGCCCGTTACTGGATTCTTCGCCGATGGCGAAACGGGTAAATCGGCTGACGACAATGTTTTCGCCCAATTTTGACACAGCTTGGGTGAGAAGATCCCCAACTTTTTTATCAGGATCTTTTATAAATGATTGTTCNAGAAGACAGGATTCTGCATAAAATTTATCCATCCGGCCTTCCACTATTTTNTCGATGATATTTTCAGCTTTCCCTGATTCTTTCGCTTGNTCCACAAAAATACTTTTTTCATGTTCCACAATAGTGGAGTNAATATCTTCACGACGAATTGCCAAGGGATTTGTGGCTGCAATTTGCATGGCCAAATTATGTGCTAACTCTGAATAACCTTCTGTTTTCGCTACGAAATCTGTTTCACAGTTCAATTCAACCAGGACTCCTAATCGGCCGCCATGATGAATGTATGAAAAGACGAGACCCTCTTTAGCGGTTCTTCCACCCTTTTTTTCTGCTTTGGCAATACCAGATTTACGTAAATGATCAATGGCATTTTCTAAATGGCCATCTGTTTCAACCAATGCTTTCTTACAATCCATCATACCTGCGCCTGTTTTATCGCGCAATGCTTTTACAGTTTTCGCATCAATATTCATTTTGTTGCTCCAGCATTTTCTACAGGTGCTTCAACTTTTTCTTCTGGTGGTGTATCTTTTTTGCCTGTGCCAACCGTTTCAGCTTTTATTTCCACTGATGANTCATTTCCCGATGCATGCGATGCTTGTTTATCTTCTTTTTCTGATTTTTTAATCGTTTTAGCAGTTGAATCTAAAATCGTATCGGCAATCACCGACATAATAAGCTGAATCGTCCGGATCGAATCATCGTTNGCCGGTATTGGATAATCAATAATGGTAGGATCTGTATTGGAATCAACGATTGCAATGATGGGAATTCCCAATATTGTGGCTTCTTTCACTGCCGTACTCTCCAGGTTGGCATCGACGATAATCACCGCATCAGGAAGGCGTCGCATATCTTTAATGCCACGGTGTTGATCCGAAAGTTTTATCCGCTCACGATTGAGCATCTGGATTTCTTTTTTGGTCTGATTTTCATAAATATGTGACCCTTCTTTTTCCAGCATGTGTAACCGTTTAATACTTTTTTTAATGGTGGTAAAATTNGTGAGCGTTCCACCTAACCAGCGTTCAACCACATAAAACATGGAACACCGATCTGCCTCCTGCTGAACTATATCTTTTGCTTGATTCTTAGTACCTACAAACAGGAATTCACCATTCTTTTTGGCTTTGTCAATGATAAAGCTGAGCGCGATATCCAAATGACGAATTGTTTCATCCAGATTAATAATATGAACCCCATTTTTTTCCATGAGGATAAAAGGTTTATAATTGGGGTTCCACTTGCGGGTTACATGCCCAAAATGTGCGCCTGTNCTCAGTAAATCTTCAAATTTAACTTTTGATGNTGCCATAATCTTTACCGTTTCGAAAATTGGAATTTTTTGCGTGCACCGGGTTGTCCATATTTTTTCCGCTCCACTTCTCGCGCGTCACGGGTGAGGAAACCTGCCGCTTTTAGTTGAGGGCGAAAGTCTTCACTCACATCATTCAATGCGCGAGCAATTCCCAATCGAATCGCACCTGCTTGTCCAGAAAGGCCTCCCCCTTTTACAGTAACTTTAATATCGTATGATTCTCGTTGGTCGATTAAGTTTAGTGGTTGCGTCACCACAATTGCCAGACTTTCNCGACTAATATATTCTTTAAATGGACGACCATTGATGGAAATATTACCTTTCCCCGGTGTCATGAAAACACGGGCGATGGATTCTTTCCGTCGACCGGTAGCATTATAAACAGCATTAGCCATTAAATATNCAATTCTTTGGGTTGTTGCGCTGTGTGGGGATGTTCGGGACCGTTATACACCTTTAGGTGTTTTATGATGGCCCGACCCAAGCGATGTTTAGGAAGCATTCCCCAAACGGCTTTTTCAACAATCCGTTCCGGGTGATTTCGTCGCATTTGATCTAATTTTGTAAAGGTCGTCGATCCNGGATATCCTGAATGTTTAAAATAAGTTTTATTCGTTTCCTTCGCACCGGAAACCTTTATCTTATCTGCATTAATCACAATCACAAAATCGCCCATATCCATATGAGGCGTAAAGGTCGGTTTATGCTTTCCGCGTAAAATTTTTGCGACTTCACTGGCAAAACGACCCAAGGTTTTACCCTCAGCATCGGCTATAAACCAGTCTTTTTGAATTTCAGAAGCTTTTAGTGATCTTGTTTTCATTATTTTCAGTTCTAAATTAGCCCGAAAAATTAGAATAGTAAATCAATCATAGTCAACTATAATTCCTAAATAATATATAAGCCTTTTTTACCCATAACCCCCAAGTGCATATTCATCTAAAAACCCTGCAACCATACACCCTTTTCTAANTCACCATCCTCAATAAATATCCATGGGGGTAGCTCTGCATTTCTGACGAATATGATATATTAAACCAATGCTGTTATATGACCCTTTACAATGGTTGCCCTTATGCGGCCAATCAACGCTTCACCTATAAACGGAGAATTATGGGACCGTGAATAAATATCTGATTTCTTAAATGTCCATTTTTTGTTTGGATCAAAAATGGTCAATTCTGCAGGATTCCCATTTGTAAATAGATCTGTCTCAAATCCCATTATTCTACGAGGATTAACGGCAAGCATTTGGATTAACCGGATGATATTCAATTTATTTTCTTTAACCAATGCCCGATTAACCGCACCAAAACATGATTCCAAACCAATCATCCCAAAAGGAGCCAAATCAAAAGTCCCTTCCTTTTCCTCTATGGTATGAGGTGCATGGTCTGTGGCAATACAATCAAAGGTTCCATCCTTCACTCCTTTGATGAGTGCTTTTTGATCGGCCTGTGTTCGAATGGGGGGAGCCACTTTTAAATCTGTATTATAGGTAATTAAATCATCATCCGTAAAAAATAAATGATGTGGCGTGACTTCCGCTGTTATTTTATTATTGGATTTTTTCATTTGTCGGATATAATCCGTTGATTTGGCCGAACTTACATGAGGCACGTGGAGCCGGGCACCGGTCAATTCTGTTAATTCTAAATCGCGGTGGACCATATTGGATTCCGTAATACCCGGGCTGGCTGGCAGACCCAATTGGGTTGAAATTTTTCCCTCGTGCATCACTCCATCTTTTTTCAAGCATAAATCCTCTGCATGATTAATTATCGGCACATCAAACATAGTGGCATATTCCAATGCATTTCGCATCATACCAGTGTCTGTAACGGGCAGACCATCATCACTAAATGCCACCGCACCTTCCGATAACATGGCGCCCATCTCCGTCAATTCTTTCCCATCTTGACTCTTTGTAATGGCACCGATTGGATGAATGTGAATCGGGCATTCTTCCCCTCGATCTATCGTGTAACGAATGGATTCAGGGGAATCCAATGGTGGGTCCGTATTGGGCATGACACAGACACGGGTAAATCCGCCCGCCAGTGCCGCCATGGAACCGGAATCAAGCGTTTCCTTATCCTCACGTCCCGGTTCACGAAAATGAACATGAATATCACAAAATCCATGTGTCACAATCAACCCACTGCAATCAATAACATCTGCCGATTTGGATGGCGTCACTTTCCCGATAGATTTCATCCTCCCATTTTCGATGAGTACATCACCTTTTTTAAGCGTTTCATTGATGGGGTCTAAAATCGTTCCGCCCTTTAATACAACCTGCTTTTTTAACTTTGTTGTTTTCATCTTAACTATTTTCCTGTTCCTGCTTGCCGCCCAATAATAAATATAAAATGGCCATACGTGATGCCACACCATTCAACACCTGATCCAGGATGATGGCTTGATCGCTGTCTGCCACCAAACTGTCAATTTCCACCCCGCGATTCATAGGACCCGGGTGCATAATGACAATTTCTTTTTTATGCATGGATAAACGTTCTGTCGTAATACCAAACAGATTTCGATATTCTCTAACGGATGGCAATAGCCCGCCCCCCATTCTTTCCCGTTGGATTCGAAGTACATTGAGTGCATCTGCCCATTCAATCACCTCATCTACATTGTAATTCACTGATACCCCCAAATCTTCTGCAAAGGGTGGAATCAACGTTGAGGGACCGCAAAGTGTGACTTCTGCACCCATGGTTTTCAATCCATGAATATTACTCAGGGCCACACGACTGTGAGAGATATCACCAATAATACCAACTTTTAATCCTTTTAAATATCCAAATTTTTCATGAAGACTTGTCATATCCAATATGGCTTGGGTCGGATGTTCATGGGTCCCATCCCCCGCATTAATGACAATAGAATTAATATGCTGGGTTAGGTGCAAAGGTGCACCCGGTGTGGGATGACGCATCACCACCGCATCAATTTTCATTGCTTCAATATTTTGTGCTGTATCCTTGAAAGTCTCACCTTTTTTCAAACTGGATGTGGATGCCGAAAAATTAACGGTGTCTGCGCTGAGTCTCTTTTGCGCCAATTCAAAACTAATCCGCGTACGCGTTGAATTTTCGAAAAAAAGATTTACAATTGTTTTACCCTGTAAAGAAGGTACTTTTTTAATGGGACGGTCTAACACTTCTCTAAAGGTGAAGGCCGTATCAATAATGGTTTGAATATCCTCCGCTGGATATCCTTCCAATCCCAGTAGATGCTTTTGCTGCAGCATCACTCATCTCCTTCAAATTGCGCCAAGGACACTTGGTCTTTTCCATCCACTTCTTTCAGTTGAACTTCTACATGTTCACCCTCGTGGGTGGGAATATTTTTACCAACAAAATCCGCTCGAATGGGTAGCTCTCGATGCCCCCGGTCCACTAGAACAGCTAATTGTACTTTTTGGGGTCGGCCGAATGCATTCAGTTCATCCATAGCCGCGCGTATGGTTCGACCTGTAAAAAGGACATCATCTACCAAAACGACCGTTTTATCATCGATGGAATCGTTGATATTGGTTCCCTTCACCTGTGGAACGACCAACCGATCCCGGAAGTCATCCCGGTGAAAAGTGATATCCACCGACCCCATGGGCACAGCAACTTCAGCAATTTTTTGAATGAGAGATTGTAACCGTTTGGCTAAAGGTTCACCACGAGTAAGAATGCCAACCAACAATAGCTGATCTGCACCGCCATTACGCTCTAAAATTTCATGGGCTAGACGCGTGACTGATCGGTTCACATCCGTTGAATTCATGACCTGTTTTGTGTAAGTCGATGCCATGGGCACCTCCTGATAATAAAAAACCTCCGGGCAGCCTGGATTCCGTTCCAACAGATTCCTGATTCGGAGGTCGATTTGCTGCCCTTACCATCTCTCTGGAACGGTTTAAAGGACACCCTAATTTAAAATGAAAAATCAAAAAGGGAAAAGGCTTTCCTAATAACTTATTCCTTTAAGAATTTCTTTGATAATGTCCTCATTCGTTCGGTTTGGGTTCATATTTATTGTCAGGTGAACTTTTTCATTCCGAAACCACTGGATTTGTCGTTTAGCAAACTGGCGTGTTCGAATGATTATTTTTGATTTCATTTCTGATTCTGATAATTCACCATTTATAAAAGAAATGATTTGTCGGTATCCGATCGAATCTAATGGGTGTAAATGTTTGTTTGGGTATGCTTCCAATAGATTTTGAACCTCCCTTACCCACCCATCCGATAACATTTTTTCAGTTCTTTCAGCAATTCGATCTTTTAAAATGGACCGATCCCACGCAAGATATATAGTAAATAAATCCAATGTATTTGTTGGAGATACCTGTTGTTCCTGAAAATGACTGGAAGGAGATTTCTCTGTTAATTCATAAATCTCCAAAGCACGGACGAGACGTTTTTTATTATTGGGGTGCACATTTTCTGCATAATCCGGATCGACTTCTTGCAGTCGCTCCAACATGAAATCTCCCCCATGGATATCATATTCTTTTTCTAATTTTTTCCGAATACTTGCATCGGAGAAACTCCCCTCAAAAATTCCTTTTGTTATCGCCCTATAATAGAGTGCAGCTCCTCCGCAAATAATAGGTATCTTTTTTCTTTTTTGAATATCCCCTACTACCTTAATAACCATTTCAGCGTAATGACCGGCAGCCACTTCGGTATCGGGGTTTTGAATCCCAATGAGGTGATGGGGAATACCTCCTTTCTCTTCCAATGACGGCTGTGCTGTACCGATGGACATTCCCTTGTAAATTTGGCGGGAGTCCAAACTAACGATTTCACCTCCAATCTGTTTTGCCATGGCTACAGAAATCGCTGTTTTACCGCTTGCAGTGGGACCAATTATGGTTAATATTTTTTTCATATTCTATGATAAGAAGCAATGTAAACTCTATCTTGTCGATTGCAAATTTAAGATGGGAGAAAAAATGAATTCAAAGAAAAAATCACAGTTAAGAATCCATTCTGTTTTAATTATAAAACGATTCTTAACCAAAAATAATACCCTCACATCCATATTATCCCACGCCATAATAGTTTGTATTTTTTTATCAACATCCTATGTTCAAGGACAACAACCGGTAAGAGCCCGGGATTTGGGGATTCCTTTTGACGGGAAGCCGGGACCATTCAATGCCATTACAGATGTAAAAGGAGTGGAAGTTGGCCATGCTACAATAATTCGAGGGGATGGCGCTTTAACAGTTGGGAAAGGCCCGGTACGTACTGGGGTCACAGCAATTCTTCCCAGAGGAAATCGAAGTTTAGACGATCCTTGTTTTGCTGGTTGGTCATCCTTAAATGGCAATGGGGAAATGACCGGAACCACCTGGATTGAAGAATCCGGATTTGCAGAAGGACCCATTCTGATAACCAATACCCATAGTGTTGGCATTGTCCGGGATGCCGTCATTTCCTGGCGGGCGAGCCAGGGATCTGCGGATGCCAGTGGATATTGGTGGTCCCTCCCCATCGTGGCGGAGACCTGGGACGGATTTTTGAACGACATTAACGGATTCCATGTCCAAGAAAAACATGCTCACGATGCCATTCGAAATGCAAAAGGCGGACCCGTTGAAGAAGGAAATGTTGGCGGTGGCACCGGAATGGTTTGCCATTCTTTTAAAGGGGGAATTGGGACGGCTTCTCGTGTAGTAACCATCAAGAAACAGGATTATACTTTAGGTGTTTTGGTTCAGGCGAATTATGGTTCTCGAAAAAATCTATCCGTTGCAGGTGTTCCGGTGGGAAAAGAGATCCCTGAGAATATGCCCCAGGATAATTCTAAGCAAAAGGATGAGGGTGATGGTTCCATCATTGTTGTCATCGCCACTGATGCGCCGTTGCTGGCTCATCAAATGAAACGGTTGGCTCGACGGGTTCCCATGGGGGTGGGTAAAGTAGGCGGATATGCCCATGATGGCTCCGGCGATATTTTCATTGCATTTTCGACTGCCAATCCGAACGTGGCTTTTTCTGATAAAGCAGTCCATGTTGAAATGCTGCCAAATCGGATGATTTCACCCCTTTTTGAAGCGACGGTTCAAGCGGTGGAAGAGGCCATTATCAACACTTTGGTTGCAGCAGAAACCATGGTAGGGATTAATAATAATAAGGTGTGGGCTTTACCTCATGATCGCGTAAAAAAGATTATGAAGAAATATAACCGTCTGGAAAAATAAATTAAACTTGCACAAGCAAAGGATAATAAAAAAGGATGATCATGGTTACAGGAATTAAAATTTTAATTATTTTTGTATATGTTATTTCAGTTCTCAGCTACTTCATATCCATGACCGATACTTATAATTATTTATTGAAATGGCTATTACCACTGTTTTTAGTTGTCCATTTACTTGAAATATTTACACCATTCGCACAGCAGGTTATTCATGCATCATCGAACAAAAAAGGTGCCATTATACAATCATTAATTTGGGGTGCGGCCTATTGGTTACCTGAGTATAAAAAATTAGAACATTAATAGTTAAAGTAAGAAAATAAACTTAGTCTCGAAGTTTACCGTGGAATATTTAATTGAACTAGCAAACCAAACACATATTATTGAGATTTCTAAACTCATTAAGTTATCTGCCAGAAAATTATGTATTACGGATTACACTCCTAGACAAATTGAAGATGCGTTACGTGGCGCATGGGGATTAGACAACCAACTAATAGAAGACGAAACATATTATCTTATTTTGGGAAACGATGAAATAATCGGATGCGGAGGTTGGAGTTTTAGAAAAACACTTTTTGGAAGTAGTACTCGTAAAGATCGAGATAGTGAAAGGCTTGACCCAATTTCAGATGCAGCAAGAATAAGAGCCTTCTTTATCCATCCAAATTATGTTCGAAAAGGACTAGGTAAAAAACTATTGATTCATTGTGAAAAACAAGCATGGGATAGTGGATTTACCAAACTAGAATTAGGTTCCACATTACCCGGAGTTCATTTATATAAAAACCAAGGGTATGTTATGGGTAAACCTTATGAATTTGAATCATCTCCAGATATTTTTGTAACGATTATTCCAATGGAAAAAACGCTGTTAAGCCGGCCCGTTTAATTGGATGAACTAATCATTCAACATTGGAAATCAATAATCAAAAATATCAATAATTTTATTCGTTATATTCGCTCAAATCTTCTGTCCAGTTCATCCATGGATAACTGAATTATGATAGGACGCCCGTGAGGACAATAATAAGGATGTTTGGTTCCAAATAATCGATTCACCAGTTCACGCATTTCTTCCCCATTCAACACGTCTCCCGCTTTCACCGCTGCCTTACAGGAAAAGCTCGCCGCCAATGCTTCCTGGAATGAGGCATGTTTCTTTTGGGTATCCAAATAATTATCCAGCATTTCCCGTATAATCGTTTTTTCATTCCCCCAGGCCATTTCAGATGGAATGGCTTCTATCATGACCGTATTTTTTCCGGATTCCTTCATGCGAAATCCCATTTTCTCTAAATAAGGTAACACATCCAGCAAGGTGGAGTATTCATCGGGGGAAAATTCCATTACTTCGGGGAAAAGCAGTGTCTGGGCCGCCATGGGGTTCGCGTCAAATGCAGCCATGACTTCTTCGTATATAATTCGTTCATGGGCCACATGCTGGTCGATAATGACCAATCCGCTGGTAATGGGCGAAACAATATATTTACTATGGACTTGCCAAATTTTTTCTAAATCAACGCGCCCAGTATCAGGATCCGGCCGTGTGGCCAATTGGGATGCATAGGATTTGGCCCGATCCAATGCAGGTTGAAAATTGTTACTCGTATCCCCATGGGTCAAGTGCAATCCTTCCTGATCTGGGTTGGCTTGACCTTCCTTGGGTGTAAACGTGGTAGGGAATTCAAAATCTGAGGAAAACCCCGGTTTTTCAAAATCAGGAATCGTATTTAAAATGGGGCTGAGAGCTTCTTCGATTGCTGATTTTAATACATGATAGATCCGCCACTCATCTTTAAATCGCACTTCCGTTTTCATGGGATGGACATTCACATCCACTTCATCATGAGGTACGGATATATTGAGTGCAAAAAATGGATACTCTCCCCGGTTGATAATGGATTTATAGGCTTGGTAAACGCCGGAATTCATGAGACGATTCTGGATAAAACGCTCATTGAGGAAAATATATTGTTCTCCGGGGCGGGTGCGAATCAAATTGAGATTTCCCAAATATCCCGAAATGGTATAATCCCCTTTAGTAAAGTTGATTGGCAACAATTGATCCCTATAAGCGGGGTCCATCACATGGACGATACGGCTCTCTAATTTTTCAGATTGTAGATTGAGGATATCTCTATTGTCTGAAATGAGTTTAAAATTGCGATCGGGATAAGAAAGAGCGAATCGTCTAACCATTTCAACTACTTTACGAAATTCCATTCGGGGGCTTTTTAGAAATTTTTTCCGTGCCGGTGTATTATAAAACAAATTCCGAATCGTAATGGATGTCCCCTGGACAGCTGGTGCCGGTTCCACTGCTCCTAAATGTCCATTTAAAATGGACATTTCTGATCCATCTCCACTTTCATTCGCTGACAAGATATTTACTTCGGATACAGATGCAACACTGGCCAGCGCTTCACCCCTAAATCCTAATGTATCAATATTAAATAAATCATCCAAAGACCCTATTTTACTGGTGCTGTAACGTTCAAAAGCGATGGGTAATTCTTTGGCAGAAATCCCCGAACCATTATCTGTGACCTGAATAAGCTGCTGCCC
>PAXB01000047.1 GCA_002715035.1 Fidelibacterota bacterium | reverse complement strand
TTTATCTTTATTGTATGTATCTGCTCCACCGGCACGTTCTTCAATTTTATCGCCCCAGGATTCAGCATGGGTAGTCCATTTCCCGTTACGTCCTTGGCCATAGGTAGTTTGCATAGGTATTTTCTCATGAATCTCGTCATAGGAGGTTGTATGCTTATAGCTCATTTTCATATTACCTGCGGCACCATCTTTTGTTTGAATCACAATTACACCGTTGGCGGCTCTTGAGCCCCAAAGTGCGGCTGCAGATGCGCCTTTTAATACTTCTACTGATTTTACATCATTGGCATTAAGGTCATTCATTCTAGACTGTTGCGTCACCCCGCCAAACCGAGAAGAATTACCATAAATTTGGGAGTTATTTATTGGCATACCATCAACAACAACAAGCGGCTGACTGCTACCCGAAATTGTATTATTGCCACGTATTCTAATGGAAGAACCAGAGCCTGGGTCACCACTTACAGCATTAACAATCACATTTGATGCCTTAGATGATAAAGAATTCATTATCAAAGCCTCACCTGAACGCGTCATATCAGATGGTGTTACAGAAACACTTGTAGACCCCTGTTTATCGCGATTCGTTTCAAAACCCAACGCCGTTACGCTGATTCCTTTCAATCCGATCGCATCCACAGTTAAGGAGAAATTTTGAGTAATAGAGCCACTTGTAGGNACATCAACACTTNCTGANTGGCTTGTATGCCCAATATAAGAGGCCGTTAANGTTACGGTATTNCCTCCCATGGTTCCACTGGATATGTCGATCCGATAGGTTCCATCTGTNNNCGCTGCNGAACCAACTGAANTGCCGTCAATAAGAACATTTGCACCTGCCAGTGCATTGCCGTTATTATCTGTTACCGTACCTTCGATGGATGACTGAGCGCTTGCTACTCCCATAATTACTGAAAATAGTAGTGATATTTTGATGTATCTATTCATTAGAATTACTCTCCTGTGATTTATTTAAATCTATGCTCTCGAAATATTGTTACATCATTCATAATAATTCTGATGGTAAAATTCAATGAACAATACTTCTAACTCAACACAGTATAAGTATAAATTTAGATAGTATGCAAACCTATTTATATAATGTAAATAAATTTACATTATATAAGATTTAAGGCTTAGTCTTTATCTTGAATTTGTTTAATATATTTATATACAGTGGGCCGTGTTACCGAAAGGGCCTCTCCAATAATTGTCACTGCTCCCCTTTTATTTAAATGCCCTCCCTTTACTAGATAGGCAATAACATTCACTTTATCTTTTCGCGATAATACTTTACTGGTTAAACCATGGCTCACCCGAAAATGATTAATGGCAATTTGGATATCTTCTTTTGTACTACCATAAAAAAACGCTTCTTTTTCTTTTATTGAGGTACTATCATCTGTCTGGGTGAAGAATGACAATACTTCTGAGAATTGATTAAAAACAGAAACATCATAGTTCAAACCCAGTGAACCGATAATCTTGTTATCGGAATTTCTAATAGTTAATGTGGAAGATTTCAATGGCTTACCATCAGGACTTTCATTTTTATAATTAATTACCTTTTCCGGAATTTTTCCTTTTATTTTTTTATAACCAATATCGGATGTACCACTCCCCACCGATCTTCCTGTAATATGATTATTAAAAATAGCAATTATTGAATGTTCTGGGAATCGTAAATCATGGATAATCACTTCCAAATGGGGTCTAAACATTTCAGAAACAACTTCCCCCATTTTTATATAGTGTGATAGAATTTCACTATCTGTTAATATGTCTTTTTGAGCCATAAGAACTATTTTAATTTCCCAATATCCACTAACTCTACAGCGGGTTCGTCGAGCTTTTCTATTTTTATATTCAATAAACCATATATAATTGCTACAACAGGATTAATTAGATTAAAAAAGCAAAAAGGTAAATATGCAAATGTTGCAATACCTAAGGATGCAGACATATAAGCACCACAAGTATTCCAAGGTATTAATGGGGAAGTAATCGTTCCAGCATCTTCAAGTGTTCGAGATAAATTCTTTGGATGAAGATTCCGCCTAGCAAATTCCGTCTTATACATTCTACCAGGAAGTACAATAGAAATATATTGATCGGCAGTAATAATATTTACACCAATACAGGTTGCTATTGTAGTTACAATTAATGAGCCTGTAGATTTTGAAAAAGTTAATAACGATTTAACAATAATATTTAATAGACCAGTAGTCTCTAATACTGCACCATAGGTTAGCGCACAGATCACAAGCCAAATTGTGTTTAGCATACTTGACATTCCACCTCGAGTTAATAGCGCATCTACGACCTCGACGCCACTATTAAATGAAAATCCGGAATGAAGCGCTGTCCAAACACCAGAAAGCATCGTCAAACCTTTTGAGAGTTCAGGCTTATTAACAAAATTTGAAACAATTTGAGGCTGAAGGAATGCAGCAAAAACGCCACCTAATAATGCGCCAATTAATACAGTTGGGAAAGCGGGCATTTTCTTATAGGCTAAAATAAATACCACGACTAAAGGGATAAAAGAAAACAGGCTAATATTAAATGAGTTGATTATTGTATTTTGAATGATTGCTAATCCAGCTGTGTCACCATTTGATTTTGGTTGAAAACCAAGAATCAAAAATATTATTAATGCTATTAATAAACTGGGACCTGTTGTCCATATCATATGTCTAATGTGAGTAAAAAGATCAGTACCAGCAATTGCAGGAGCTAAATTTGTAGTATCTGATAAAGGCGACATTTTATCACCAAAATATGCACCCGATATTATTGCACCTGCTGTAATTTCAGGAGAAAGACCAAGGCCTAATGATATTCCTATTAAAGCAACACCAAGTGTACCTGCTACAGTCCATGAACTACCGATACTTAAAGCTGAAAGTGCGCAAATTATACAAGCAGCAAAATAAAATATAGATGGTGATAAAATTTTTAAACCATAATATATCATCGCGGGTACAGTACCAGACATAATCCAAGTTCCTATCAATGCACCTACAGCTAAAAGAATTAGTATGGCCCCCATGCCCATAGATATTCCCTTAACTATACCTGACTCCATTTCTTTCCAAGAATACCCATTCTTCATTCCAATCAATGCAGCTATTGAAGCACCAAGTATTAAAGCAATTTGGTTTGCACCATAAGATGAATCATCACCATATAAGTAAACTGACATAGATAACATTACAATCAGTAAAATTATGGGGATTAAAGCATCAATTATTGATGGGGATTTATGTTTTGAATCCATCGTTATTTTCTAAAATTAGGAGCACGTTTTTCAACAAATGCCGATAACCCTTCTTTTGTTTCTTCAGTGTTGAATAATTTGCTAAAATACTTTACTTCCATCTTTAAACCATCTTTAGTAGTCAGCCCTACTCCATTTCGAATACACTCTAGAGATTTCGCAATTGCATTGGGACCGTTCTTTAATATTTGCATTGCAATTTCTTCACATTTTTCTTTTAATTCTTCAATAGGTACAACGTGATTTACTAATCCAATTTCTTTAGCCTCGGTAGCATTAATCATCCTACCAGTTATAATGATCTCATTTGCAATCCCCATTCCAACTAACTTTGGTAACCGCTGTGTTCCACCCCAACCTGGTAAAATTCCTAATAAAACTTCTGGTTGACCAAATTTAGCTGTTTCACTAGCTACTCTTATATGACAAGCAAGGCTAATCTCACAACCCCCACCTAAAGCAAAACCATTGACTGCTGCAATCACAGGTTTGGGTGAATTCTCGATTGTGACCGTTAACTTTTGACCAACTTTCCCAAAACTTAAAGCTTCATCAGGCCCCATAGTTTGCATGGTTTTAATATCTGCGCCTGCAACAAAAGATTTATCTCCAGAACCCGTTAAAATAATTACCCCAACAGATGATTCCTCAGTACAGCTATTAAATGCTTCTTCAAGTTCAGAAATAACTATTGGATTCATAGCATTAAGAGCCTCTGGGCGATTAATTGTAATCCAAGCTATTTGATCATTAATTTCAGTTAATATATATGACATTAGACTATCTCCAAAAAGTTCGACTAAATAATACCATTATAGTAAAAATTTCAAGACGACCTAATAGCATACAAAAAGTCATCATCCATTTACCAATAGGATGTAATAAAGCATAATTATCTGTAGGGCCAAAAGCTCCAAAAGCAGGCCCAACATTACCTATTGCTGACGCAGCTACACTTAAAGAAGATGTAAAATCATAATTTAAAGCAGTCAAAACCAAGGAAGTCAAAACAAAGAATGAAAGATATATTAAAAAAAAGCCCAAAGTATTACGAATCACNTCATCACTAATAGTTCTATCACCAATTCTAATTGGAATAATGGCCCTTGAATGCAACATTCTACGTGTTTCAGTAGCTGCATATTTTATTAGCAAAATAACTCTNGCAATTTTCATACCACCACTTGTTGAACCACCCATTGCGCCAAAAAACATCATAAAGAAAAGTAAAAGTTGACTAAAAAATGGCCATAGTTCATAATCAGCATTGGCATAACCAGTGCCTGTCATCAATGCTAAAGATTGGAATAGTGATATTAGGAAATTGTTATGAGACCAATCTGAATTTGAAAAAGATATGTTAAGGAAAATAAACATGGTAGCAACAAAAAGAATTAAAAAATAAACTTTGAATTCATAGTCCTTAAAATAGGATTNATAGTTTCCAGTAATTGCGCGAAAATGAAGTGTAAAATTGACCCCGGCAACAAACATGAAAAAGATTATTATATAATGAATTGTAGGATTAGAGTAAGCAGCTATACTGGCATTTTGAGTACTAAATCCACCTGTTGGCATTGTAGTAAATGCATGACAAAGAGAATCAAACCAAGGCATTCCTGCAAATCCTAAAAGTAAAAATTGTAAAAAAGTAAAACCTANATAAACCAGCCATAATATTTTTGCTGTTTCTTTAACTCTAGGTTTAATTTTATCAGCAACTGGTCCAGGTACTTCAGCTTTAAAAAGTTGAACACCACCCACACCTAATAACGGCAAAATAGCAATAGTAAATACAATAATACCCATACCACCTATCCACTGCAAAAAAGATCTCCAAAAAAGCACTCCATGTGGCATACTTTCAATACCATTAATAAGATGTGGAAGGGTAGCTGGATTTCCAATAATTGTAGCTCCAGTAGTAGTNACACCAGACATAGCTTCAAACCAAGCATCTGTAAAATTTGGAATAACTCCACTTAGATAGAATGGCAATGAACCTGCAAGTGCAACCGTAATCCATGCAAAGCTAACNATTGCAAATCCGTCTTTACTATTTAATGATTTACTTTTACGAGTAAAAAACCAAAAAGGTAATCCTAATAAAACACAAATTAAAGATGATTTTAGGTGACCATATAAATCGGATTCACCATAACTGTATGATATTAGCGCCGGCAAAAGCATAGTAAAGCCAGTGATAACTAACATTGCTGNTAGAATATTTGATATAGTTTTTATATTCAATTATGACTCAAAGAGACGTTTTAATTTTGGTACTGCTTGTGATTTAGCAAATACTAACACATTATCTTCGTCTGATAATTGAGTTGAACCCCTAGCGATTGAAAGCGTTCCATGGTGGTTCGTCATACCAACTATACTATCTTCTGGAAAATTAATTTCCTCTAGGGGTAACTTTGTAACCTTACTCCCAGGTTCAGGATGAAATTCTATGACTTCAACATCAATTTCATCAAAGGTCATAACTGATGTTTCAGTTTCATCGCTTGCAATAAAGCGAAGGATTGAATTAACTGTTGACATATTTTTACTTAATACAGCCCCAACACCAATTTCTTGAACAATAGGCATATATTCTGTTGTACTTACATGAATCACAGATTGTTTAACACCTAAATGATGGGCTANCATACCTGAAAGTAAGTTAGTTTGCTCACTTTCAGTTACTGCAATAAAACTATCAGNATCTTGAATATTTTCTGACTTAAGCAGTTCAACATCTGTTCCGTCACCATGAATAATCATAGTCTCTTTTAAGTGAGAGGCTAGCCATTCTGCCTTATCTCTTTTTCTTTCTATTAATCTTACTGTCATTTCTTTTTCTAGTTCTTCAGCAAGACTTCGTCCTATTTTACTTCCACCTAAAATAATAATAGAATTTGTTGGCGTTGCTTCTTTCCCTAAAAGATGCATTAATGATTCTAACCATTTTGTTTTTACAATAAAATATGCAGTGTCATTGAATTTAAAAATATAATCAGACCAAGGAACATGGGATTCTCCGTCTCTTAAAACTGTAATAATGCCAAACTTAAAATTTTGATCTTCTTCACAAATGTCACTCACTGATTTACCAATAATTGGTGAATTTTCATCTAGACGAATCCCTATCATTTCGACTCTTCCGCCTTCAAAATCCATCACCTGTGTTGCATAAGAATGACGGACCAATTGAACAATCTCCTTACAAGCTTCTTTCTCTGGATGAATAACTAAATCGATACCAAATTTTTCTGGTTTAATTATAGAATCTCTAGTTGTGTACTGTTGATTTCTCAATCGGGCAATTATTTTTTTTGCACCAAGCTCATGAGCTTGTTGAGATGCAATTAAGTTAACTTCATCTACTCTCGTTAAACATAAAACATAATCTGCATCTTGAACATTGGCTGCTGAAAGATTTCGTGGACTCGCACCATTACCTTCCACTACAATAACATCTAAGCTTTCTGTGGCACGTCTACATTTTGCTGGATCTATATCTATAACAACAATGTCATGATTTTCTTCACTTAATGCTTTTGCGACGTGGAATCCTACCTCACCAACCCCAATTATAACAATGCGCATAATAATTCCTTTCCGGTAAAAGCCTGAATTTTAAGTATAATTATCAAATGAATCCCATTCTTTCTTTAATCACATTCCCGCTGAATATCAGCGCCCAGACTTTTAAATTTTTCCTCAATTTTTTCATATCCTCTGTCAATATGGTAAATGCGGCTTATGGTAGATTTCCCCTCTGCCATCAACGCTGCAATAACTAGGGAAGCACTGGCCCGAATATCGGTTGACATTACTTGTGCACCCCGTAATTTATCCACACCGCGAACGATAGCCACATTATTTTCCATAGAGATATTTGCCCCAAGACGTACCAATTCCGGTACGTGTGAAAATCGATCATGATAGATTGTATCCGTAATAACGCTCGAACCGGATGCCACCGACATGAGTGCAATCCATTGTGCCTGAAGATCCGTAGGAAAACCGGGGTGAACGTCAGTCATCATATCCACTGCTTCTAAATTGTCGGCTTTTTCAATAGAAATTGTATCATCATCTACATAAATAGTACATCCAGCCTGTTCCAGTTTTTGTAACACAATGGATAAATGGTCTGGAGATACATTGTTTACTGTAATATTTCCCAAGATAGCCCCCGCCATGAGAAATGTTCCAGCTTCAATCATATCGGGAATAATCTTAACTTCAATCGGATTTAACGAATCAACACCATGTATAGTTAATTCATGGGTTCCCACGCCTTCTATCTGGGCACCCATATCATTCAACACATCACATAACTGCACAATATGAGGTTCCCGTGCTGCATTGGTAATTTGAGATGTTCCCTCTGCCAAAACAGCCGCCATAACAATATTACCTGTTGCACCGACCGAGGGTATTTCAAAATGAATTTTCCCACCCTTCAGTTTTTTTGCCCGTGCAATGATATACCCATCTTCCAATATTATTTCTGCACCAAGTTTTTCAAATCCTTTTAAATGATAATCTACTGGCCGAGGTCCCCACGCGCAACCGCCGGGAAGGGATACCCGTGCTTCACCAAATCGGGCTAAGAGTGGCCCCATCACATAAAAAGAAGCACGCATGGTTTTTACTAAATCATAAGGTGCCTCGAAGGTATCTACTGTTGAGGCATCAATAGTTAAAGAGTTTTCATTGAAATCTGTTTTGGCGCCAACCATATTTAATAATCGGACCATGGTTCGCGTATCTTGTAAATCGGGTACATTATTGAGGGTAGATTTTCCATCAGCCAAGAGGACAGCAGCCATGATGGGCAAAATAGCATTTTTAGCGCCGCTTATTTCTACATCACCCCTGAGACTGGCACCCCCATTAATAATAAATTTATCCACGCGCTTGATCCATAAATTGTTGTGCAGAAGTTAGTCCTTCTCTTGTAACAATTTCTCCACTAAATAATTCTGCNATTGCTTTTAATTTTTCTTCGTCATTCAAATACCGGGCAGTCACAGATGTTTTCTTTTCATGAATTGATTTATGAATGTATAAATGATGATCAGCCCTGGAGGCAATTTGTGGAAGATGCGTAATACAGATGACTTGCTTATCCTTGCTCAATTTTTCTAATGCTTCGCTCACTTTTTCTGCTGCCTGNCCAGAAATACCTGAATCTATTTCATCAAAGATCAGCGTATCCACCGGGTCATACTTTTTAAGAACTGATTTAATCGCCAACATGATTCTGGAAACTTCACCGCCAGAAGCAATTTTTGTTAATGGTTTCGGAAGTTCGCCGGGATTTGCACTGAGAAAAAACGCAACTTGGTCATATCCTTTTGGGCCATACTTTACAGGTTGTCCTTCATACACAATGGGACTTNCAGAATCATTTTGTTGCTTTATTTGCACTTCAAACTTTGCACCTGCCATATTCAACAATGCCATTTCATTTTCTATTTTAGATCCAATTTTATTTGAATATTTCATCCGAATGCTATGGAGCTGATCTGCATATTTTTGGTAGCGACTTTTTAAATGGTTTTTATCAGATTCTAAACTGGATATAGCGCTATCTAAACCGGATAATTCATCTAATTCTTTTTCCGATTCTTGAATAAAACAATGAACGCCATCAATCGATCCGCCATATTTCCGTTTTAATCCTTCTATGGATTGCAGCCGCTCCTCCACTTCTTTTAGATGGTTTTGATCCAGTTCCAATGATTCAATATGGTGAATTAATTCAGCCGATGTATCCTGAATCGATACAGATGCTTCGTTAATAGATTCCATGTAAGGATTCAACGATTCATCATATTTTGATAATCGGCTTAGCTCATCTACTGTCGATGCAAGTTGTCGATAAATCGAATGATCATTTTCCGTTAATGATTGGTTCAATCTCTGGACAGTCGAAACTAACTCTTCAACATGGTTTAGCCGTTTAAATTCTTTCCCCAGCTTAATATCTTCATCTATTTGAGGATCTATTGATTGGATTTCCTGAACTTGAAATTGAAGCAATTCTTTTTGATTGACAGCATCTTTTTGCTTTTCATTCAACGTATCTAATTCCTTCATTGTTTGCGTTAAATCCAAATAGGTCTCTTCAATTTTTTGAACCATATTATTCGAATCACAAAAGCTGTCTAAAAAGTCAATGTGGGTGGCAGGATTCATAATATATTGCTGTTCATGCTGTCCATGAAAATCTGCAAAAGAAACTACTGAATCACGATAATCCTGTTCGGCNATGGGTTCATCATCCATAAAAGACCGNGTNCGGCCANCTTTNCTTATGATTCTCCGNAGTATTTTTTCTTTTCCTTTTATGGNCAATTCTACTTCNACAATGGCCTTTTCTTCTCCGCTTCTTACNTCTGTTTTATCNCCATTCCCACCTAAAGTAATNCCCATGGATTTTAAAATGAGTGATTTCCCTGAACCAGTCTCNCCTGTAATNACCGTTAATCCTTTTTTCATCGGAAGCGATAACGCATTAATGATTGCAAAATTCTTAATAAAAAGGCGGTGTATCATTTTTTTCTATTTCCCAAAACGAGTAATGAACCAATAATAATACCAATTGTATCCGCTAATACATCCCATCCGCTGGAGAACCGGCCCGAAATAAACGATTGAAGATATTCATCCAAGCTGCCAAACAGAATGCCAAGTGGTACCACAATCATTAAAGTGCGATACGAAATTGAATCCATACTTTTCATGGCCAATATTCCCAAAATAAAGTACTCAACCATATGGATCAATTTATCCCATGTGAGCAGCCATGTTTTTGGTATACTCTGGGCTGGCACACTGGATACGCTCAAAATGACAAGCATATAAGCCACCAATAATATTCGAAACGTTTTATGATTCATAATCCCGAAGTACGATCCCTAATTGACTTAATAAATCGCTGGCAATTAACCCACGCTGACTACTTTTATTTNCCAATTGATCTGCTGCCTTCCCATGAGTATANATTCCTAATTTTGCTGCCTCAACCATGCTGAACCCCTGGGNTATGAAAGAGGCAATCATCCCAGTTAACACATCACCGGTNCCAGCCGTAGCCAGCCCAGGATTCCCGGTTGAATTAACAGCNCCTTGACCTTTCCATGCAACCAAAGAAGGTGCAAATTTAGCCACCAAAACACCGGGGAAATTNGACATGAATTTATCGATACTTCCCGGAAAATCATTTGTTATTAATTTAGAAGAAATACCCGATAATTGACAGAGTTCACCCACGTGGGGAGTTATAACAAATTCNGATTGTATTTCCTGAAATAANTCAGGATAATTATAAAATGGTCTTAATCCATCNGCATCAATTACCATGGGTTTNTCAATAGTCTTTACTAAAGTTTTTACCAATGCACTCGTTCGATCATCCTGCCCTAACCCGGGCCCAATGGCAATGACATCACACCAATCTACCCATTTCATAATGGTGTCATAATTTGATTCAGTAAAAAAGCCCANTTCGTNATCCTCGCATGGAANCGTCATCCCCTCTGTAATNTTTTCTTCATATATTNCATTCAATGATGCTGGCGCACATGTAANCGTNAANCCAGANCCACTTCTTANCGCTGNCANNGTNGTTAAATATGCNGCCCCAGTCATACCNANNGATCCAGCNANAAATANTANNTTNCCTTGAACGTGCTTATGAGTCGATTTCTCCATTGGTCTTAATATGGTTTGAATATCTTCATGTGAAATAACTGTCCAGGATCGACCATCTAATTCATCAACAATTTCCGGAAAACCAATATCCACAGAATGGATGTGTCCTGAATGACTTCTTCCTGGTTCAATTGACATACCTAATTTTGGATACCCCATAGACACAGTGTTGTCAGCGTTCACGGCGTGAATATCTGCCGTACCGGTCGCAGCATTTACACCGGAAGGTATGTCAGCAGAAATTATTTGTTTGCAGTCATTCATCCATTGAATCCACGGAACCGTATTATCCCTGATAATTCCAGAAAAACCAGTTCCCAGCACTGCATCAACCATCAAGTCAAAATCAGGTTTTGAGGNGGGGATATCAGTATTATATATAATTGAGAGTCCATTTTTTTCGCATNGATCCGAAAATATTTTAGCATCACCNGTTATTNCATCNTGATGCACCAATGAATAAATTGTTATTCTAAATCCCCATTTATTGAGCATATGGCCGGCGGCGAATCCATCCCCCCCATTATTCCCTTTGCCGCAGACAATTCCAATGTTTGGATTGTGGATATCCATCAAATTAGAACGAATGAATTCCGCCAGTTTTTGGCCTCCATTCCTCATGAGGATTTCTCCGGAAATGCCATGGTTTTCCATAGCTAATCGGTCTAATTGTTTTGCTTGTTTTCCAGTAAGTACACGCATTTACACCACCAGCATTGCCATGGCAACGGCGTATTCCGATTCATGAGAAATACTAACTATTAATTGATCATATTTATAATTTAAAATAGACGATACGACCGGTGCGCCGTTATCTTTGGGCAAAATTTCAATATCACTGAAGGCGATTTGATTCGTTAATCCGGAGGAATAAAAACATTTTTTAACCGCTTCTTTGGCGGCGAATCGTCCAGCATAATGAATGGATGGATTGGACTTCCCATCACAATAAATAATTTCTTTTGGAGAAAAAGATTTTTGTTTAAATCGATCGCCGTGATTTTCCAGCAATCGGGAAATTCGTTTTACTGAAACGATATCCGTTCCAATGAAGGATTTAGACGTCGTTCAACTCCTTGATAATATTAACGACTTCATATACATTATTCACATCCCAATCCGCACCGGAGTCTACAGTTCCGAAGGTATCGCCATAGCGGGCAAAAATTGTTTTCATACCTATTTCTTTCGCCCCAACCACATCTCGTTCAGGCCAGTCCCCAATCATGATTGCTTCATTCGGCTTAATTTTTAAGTAATCCAATGCCATTTGAAAAGGTTTAGGGGAAGGCTTACGTACTCCAGTATCATCAAAAGTCAAGACCGGGTCAAATACATGGTGCAAATTCAGGTAATATAAACGCATCCAGGCTTCACGGCTTGGGGCATCGGAGACTACCGCCAGATTAATGCCCATTTTGATCAATTGAATTAATGTTTTATTCACATTGGGATACACTAATAATGTGGCCTCTCTGGCACGACGGTAGGATACAATACCCGCTGCCAGGATCTTGTTACTGACCTCACCAACAGTTTGATTTAAATAATCGTCAAATACCTGTTGGTTCTCCCAACCTCTTTCNATATATAAATCAAAAATATCCTCATAGGCTTTTTTTTCATCAACCTCCAGCCCAGCTTCATTCATGGCCGTAATTGCGGCTTTGACAGAAAACTGTTTCATCTTGACAAAATCAAGCAGTGTATTATCTAAATCAAATATAATTGCTTTAATCATAGTTTATAATTTAAAGTAACAGAATTTTATTTTTCGTATTTCTGGGGGTTTTTGACTTTATCCATTTCATATTCAGCCATTTTTCTCCAGGCACGATCATTTCTTGCTTTTTCGAATGCATTTATTGCACCCGTTTTATTACCTTTGCCACCACACCACTCGGCAATTCCCAATTCGAACCATCCACCACCAAATCGACTTTTTATTGCCGTACAATTCCGGGCTGCATCTTTTGCACCGTCACAATCCCCGGTTGCATTATACGCACCGGCCAAACGAAAGAAACTCATGGCATCACGGCCATCTAATGTGGTAGCCATTGTTAAATGAGCAATAGCCTTTTCCCAGTTTTTTTCCTCAGTAGAAAGGATTCCCAAGCTTGCATATCCTTTCGCATAATTTGGATTTACTGTAATCGCCATATTCAACACTTGTTTACCTTTTTCATAATTTTTTGCATTGATATATATATCACCCATGGCACCGTAAGCTTTATCATAACCNGGATGAATATCCACTGCTGATTCTAAAGCACCAATTGCTCCATCCGTATCCCCCATTGATTTTTTGGCTAATCCTAAAGCAAAATACCCTTTATAAAATTGTGGATTGATGCCTAAAGCTTTTTCATAAGATGCCACTGCAGCATCTTTGTCTCCCATTTTTGATAGAATGACGCCAATTTGGTAGTATGATTGATAAAATGTTTCATCAATGTCTAAGACTTTTCTGTAAGAACTAAGTGCACCGTCAAGATCCCCCCTTTTATAGGATTGATTCCCAGTATTAAAATAATTTTTTGCTACATTTTTAATGGCAGCTAATGCTGTTTTATGTTCAGAATTCAGGCCCAATGTTTCATGAAAATAATCCACGGCAACTAAGTATTCCTTTTTGCGGAAATGAACTAATCCCATATTTAATACTGATTCTGGATAATTTGGGAACTTTTCATGGGCAATTCGAAATGATTCAAACGCATTATCTGCTTCACCATTATTCATCGATTTGTTCCCTTTACTCATGAGGGTATTGAGTTCGCTTAATCGATCAAATTCCGCACGTAATTCTTTGTTTTCCTCATCGGCAGAAATGGCTTCTTTTAATAGGTCACCCGCTTTTTTTAAGTCACCATTCCGAATGGCAACCTTGGAAAGGCCTGCATAGGCAGGTGCAAATGTGGGATCCGCTTCCAACGAGGCATTAAAACCATTTTCCGCTTCTGTAACCTCTCCTGCCTCTAAACTGGCAATGGCTGAATTATACAAATCAACTGGGGACTGAGCCAATGTAATGCTCGCCAATAATAAAATAATCANTATTCTTTTCAACATTATATTTTATTTCCTCATTTTAATTAATTGTGTGCCGAAGGCCGGACTCGAACCGGCACAAGGTTTCCCTCACATGCCCCTCAAGCATGCGTGTCTACCAATTCCACCACTTCGGCCAGTTTTTTCATTAATTTTTATTAATATCCTTTACCGGTGCGGTGGGCAAATTCAACACCTCTGATGCTGGGGCTAATGTTCGTTCTTCCTGAGCTTGTTCAATAACCGAACTTCCACCAGAAGTATCTGGTGAACCCATTAGACTAATAAGCAGTGCTAATCCCATGAAAGAAACAGCAAGATATGTTGTTATTTTGCTCAATGCAGTTGCAGCNCCCCGTCCGCCAAAAATNGCATTGGTTGTCTGTCCGCCAATCGATCCGGCTAATCCGCCGCCCTGACTGGCTTGCATTAATACGACTGTTATCAGTAATAAACTGACAATTGCATGAATTGTAATTAAGAATCCTAACACGATTTATCCTTTATAATAATTTGTTACTTGCGCTATTATGCTACAAAAACTATCCTCTTTTAAACTCGCACCGCCAATGAGAAATCCATCCACACCCTCCGTTTGAATCAGTTCCGAAGCATTGTTTTCATTCACGGATCCACCGTAGAGGATGGGTACTTCACCGGAGCTATGACCAAACTCATCATCCAGTATTGTTTTCACATATCCATGNGCCTCTTCTACCTGATCCTTGGATGCAGTTTCTCCTGTACCAATAGCCCATACNGGCTCATAGGCAATAATCAATCTTTCCGCATCGATGGATTCGACTCCTTCTAAGCCCAACTTTATTTGGTGGTNAAGTATTTCATTCGCTCGACTCATCTGCCGATCTTCTAATGTTTCACCAATGCAAAAAATAGGTATGAGTTCCCCATTTAACACTGCATGAATCTTTTGATTAATCCATCCATCCGTTTCACCAAAAATATGGCGACGTTCAGAATGACCAATAATCACATACTGAACCCCCATAGATTTCAACATTTCAACAGAGATTTCTCCCGTGAATGCACCCTGGGATTCGTGATGGGCATTTTGGGCCCCCACACTTAAAGATGTGCCATCCAATGCATCAACTATGGAAAAGAGCGAGTTAAAAGGCGGGCAGAATATAACCTTCACTTTTTCCTTATCCAATATTCGATTTCGGATTTTATCGACGAAAGAAACCCCCTCGGAAAGTGATTTATGCATCTTCCAGTTTCCAGCAACAATTAGTTTGATTTTCATCCTATAACTCCAATGAATAAATGGCGGGTAATGAATTCCCCGATAACAGCTCTAATGATGCACCACCGCCGGTAGAAACGTGACTTACTTTATCCATCAATCCAAATTTATTAACGGCTGCAGCAGACTCTCCTCCCCCGATAATGGTTATTGTTTCATTGACGGTAACATCTGCCATTCTTTCAGCAATTTTTTGTGTTCCTTGATGAAACCCATCCACTTCAAATACGCCCATGGGACCATTCCATATAATCGTTTTTGATTTTAGAATTATTTCCGAAAAATTGCTGATTGTTTCTGGTCCAATGTCCAATCCCATTAATTTATCTGGAATTTCTCCCACTTTATGAATTTCTGCCTGTTCACTGTTATCCATGGATGCGGCACATACGAAATCTGTTGGGAATATCAATTTGGTTTTTCCACGTGCTCTTGACATAATAGCTTTTGCTGTAGAAAGCATGGATTGATCAACCAATGAATTACCAATATCCTTACCTTGTGCCTGCAAAAAAGTAAATGCCATTCCGCCGCCAATAAGAATATAATCAGCCATTCCTGCGAAATGCCTAATCAAATTTAATTTGGTATCAATTTTTGCACCACCCAAAATCACCGTTAATGGTCTATCCGGTTTAATCATTGCTTCCGATAGATACTGTAATTCTTTCTCAACTAGAAATCCCATACCTTTATGTGAAAAATGTTTGGTGACACCTACATTCGATGCATGAGCACGATGGGCAGTACCAAAAGCATCATTAATATATATTTGGCCATGTTTTGCCAACTGGGCACTAAAAATTGAGTCATTATTTTTTTC
>PAXB01000046.1 GCA_002715035.1 Fidelibacterota bacterium | reverse complement strand
GAAGGCTTGTCCTCTCTGTGCTATGTTAAAACCCGTATTTTTAATTTGGTTTTGAGCATTGGAATTATTTGTCAATGCAGGGTTAGTATGGTTCAAATGGATAAAATGGATTTTAAATTTATCATTATTCGAAAGTGATTTGAATTTCGCCATACTTTCAATTATAAATGGGTGAGGTATTTCTGACATATCCCTACCGGGTAATTCGTTCGCAGTATAAAATGAACCGTCAATAAGTGCATAGTCATTTTCAGAAGCAATATTTACAATATCTTTATCCCACTTTTCCCACTTATCAATATCTGGAATAAAAATTAAAGATTTATCAGGGCCTTGGATTTTATAACCAACTGTTTCTGAATATTCATCTCGATGGGGTACGAGAAATGGTGTAATGGACATTCGTTTATTGAGTTTCACTTTTTTACCATTTTTCAGTTTGTTAAGCACAATATTGTCAAGGATGACGAGTTGGCTCCAGGGTCCATTGGATGATAAATATTTTTTCATTCTCGGCATGGCATAGACTGGGANNGANTNNGCACCCATNACTTCNCGTCCTAANTGCATCAANCCNGTNTAATGNCCNATNTGNGCGTGNGTNANAAAAATNCCTTTNAGNTTNTCTNNNTTATTTNNCGTNANNANNTCNAANTGTTTNGGGAANTCNGGGGTGGCATCAATCATCCAAGTTTCGTTGGNATTGGGATCTACAATNCCCAGAGATGTGACCATTACTTTTTTTTCTGGTTTATCCCATCGATTGATACAGCATGATTTACTGCAGCTCGCGTGGGGGACACCCCCATCTTGTGCGATGCCTAATACAATGACGTAAGGACTTTGGTTTACTTTTTGTGAGCATGCTGAAAAAAATAAAAGANAAAGGATAAGAAAATAACGGACCATTATAACCTTTCAAGATATTGAACAATATTATCCTGTAGATCCCGATATGGTTTAGATGAGCCGGTAAATCCATTCATTAAAATGGAAAAAACGATGGGATGTCCACTGTGAGTAAATACATATCCTGATAGCGTACTTACACCGGAGAGGGATCCAGTTTTTGCACGAACTCTGGATGGCAATGCTCGGTCTGTTATTGTGCCATTTAGTCCACCAACGGGTAAGGTATTGATAAAAATATCCCGAACCGCTGGTTGATGATAAGCCCAGGATAACAATTGGATAAAATGGTTTGCGCTTGAATAGTTGTAACGTGTGATTCCGGACCCATCTTTCAATGCCAATTTGGTTGTGTCAATCCCCACATCATCATTTAAAAAAGTTTTNACTGCGAATAATCCGTTATTCCAATTTCCTTGCNTTTTTGTTGATTCAAAACCAATGGTTTTTACCAATAACTCAGCAGAGAGATTGTCACTTTCTACCATGAGGTTTTGCAAGGAATGAATTAAAGATTTTGATTCATGATATCCAATCCGTTTTGCAGTGGATGGTCGTTTCCCCCTACTCATCTCCTGAATCGAAATACCGTTACTTTTGAGAGATTCTTTTAATAAAGTGCCCACATAATAAGATGGATTGTGAATATTCCGATAAATGGTATCTGCCGATGTGGTGTCCATGATATTTCCAACAATCGTGAATTGGTTAACTTGATTTCTCCAATCTCGATCAATTTTAAATTTTTGAAATCCAGTGGTATCATTTACAGTTAAAGATGTATTAGAAATTTGATAGTAGTCTGAACTTGGATTTGTTTTTATAATAGCAGGCGCACCCTTTTCCCCCGGAGTTATGATAAAATCCACACAATTGTCATTTACAGATAGGGCGCTGATTTCTGCTGAATACCACCATGCACCTTCATCCCACATCCAGCCTTCGCCATAAAGAGTGGAGTCTAATCGTGTATCATCAATCACCAGTTTATGGATACCCTTTATTTGTGAAGATACTGCCTCTGCGAGCGAATCTAATTCTTCTAAGGTAAGATCGGGATCACCGCCGCCCACAAGGTAAATTGTATCTTCATCTCTATAAACCTCTGTCCTGAATTTATAATTAGTGTCTAAAAAGGAAATCGCCGCGAGACAGGTATAAATCTTTGTATTACTGGCAGGATTAAATAATGAATTGGCATTGAGCTCATAGAGTGTTTTATTTGTTTTTAAGGAAACAATTTTTATCCCCATATTGGTGGATAATCCAGATGAATCGATAATATCTTGAATATTTGATTTTACAGATTGTTTACCCTGCTCTTTATAAATAGAAGGCGTGTGGGTACATCCAAGAATGAACACCAGAAAAATCGGTAATAGTCTTTTAGTCATAAAGCCGGTATTTTGTTGAAGTGTTATGAAAATGAATTGAATTCATTTCAACTTTACTATCATTTAATAATTGATCGGATAGCCCGGATTTCCCCCAGAGTTTGTCCATCCAATCATTATTAAATCTAAGTTTCTCAGGATATAGATTTTTCACTGTNTTTAATGCGGCAATGCCGATATCCACGCTATTATATGCGTTTCGATTAGTCAAAATCAATTCTACCCCTTCACATTTTTCATCTTTAAACCGTGGGTTATTAGACATTCCTTTAATCGAAATAGGTGTATAACTTACTGGCTTAAAAGTGACTCCGGATAGATTTAAATTGTTCAGGGCGATTGACAATTCTTGTTTATCAATCCATGGCGCACCAAACTGTTTAAATGGTTTATAGGTTCCACGTCCTTCATTCAAATTGGTTGCTTCCAATAGACACATGCCCGGATAAATGATGGCGGTTTCTAAATCGGGTATATTGGGAGACGGTTTTATCCAGGGTAAATTTGTTTCATCAAACCACAAAGTATTTTTTAAGTTTTCTACAGGAATAACAAGNAAATNTGGTANCAAATCAATCCATTTTTCTCCGACAATCATTTTAGCCAATTCACCCACGGTTAATCCATAACGAATGGGGATAGGGTAATAACCCACAAATGATTGATTGTTCAAGTTTAAGATAGGACCTTCTACCTGATTACCGGTTATTGGATTGGGTCGGTCTAATACAATTATCTGAATTCCTGNTTCTGCCCCCGCTGCCATCACCAAACCCATCGTTGATATATAGGTATAGAACCGCGCGCCAATATCTTGGATATCATAAATAATAATGTCCAGATCTGCTAATTGCTCTTTTGTTGGTTTCCGATTCTTACCGTATAGACTAACCACTTTTGGAAGTGATTTCATTTGGCCATTATATTGTACTTTTTCACCTGCCACCGCTTCACCGAAAAGGCCATGTTCTGGGGAGAAAATGATTTTCAATGTCACATCATCTAAAGCCATAAATCGTTCGTAATTGGGAGTGCCGTTTCCATCGACGCCGGTCTGATTGGTAACTAGTCCGATAGATTTATTTTGAATCANTTCCAATCGATCATCTAATAATACGTCCAGCCCGACTTTGACATTGGATAAATTGGATGAAGTTTGATTTTTTTTCTTTTCCAATTGAGTTTGATGGATGGATGTGGGGGCGGTGGTACATCCAACAAAGATAAGTATAAAAAAGAGGGATAGTTTTTTCATTATTTCAATAATGTAAATTTCTTTGTTACGAGTTGATCTCCCTGGGAAAGTTTGGCAATATAAATACCGGATGGTGCCTGTAAGCCATTGGAGAACAATCCATTCCAATTAAACTTTTGTATTTTGGCCGCTAATGGCTGGATAGATAATTTGACAATTTCTCTACCCATGATATTTGTAATTGTTAAAAAAGCTGCAGTCGAATGATCAAACACCTGAAATTCAATAGATATAGATTTGTTAAATGGATTTGGATATAGAGATGATATATTGAGTTTTTTAGGAATTGTATTGATTTCATTCCCAACTGCAGCAATGGGTCCATCTAAAAATTCCAAAATTCTNGCCATTATCTCTTCTCTTTTTTCATCAGGATAAATGGTTTCAAACCCCACACTTAAATAAACCAATCCACCTGAAATTGGGCTACCATCAAATCCTCCTAAAAAGGCAACACCAGCACCACCGCTTGATTCATAATCTACATTATCAAATTTTAAAATGGTNTCAGCATTACTAACAGGTTTTATACCGTCCGGCCAATCAACATCATAAGTCCCATTAGATCCATTATCGAAAGAAAAGGAAATATCATCCATGAAAGTGCCCGAGACCCCGGTTGCGTCATAGGTGCCTTGCTTGCCGGCGGCGGCGTCAGTTAAATATTCCGCCTTTAAAAATTTATCATAAAAAAGTTGATCAGGAACATTGCCTTTTTCTGAAAGGTCATAACCAATTTCTGAGCCGGACACAAATAACCGTCCGCCACTTTTAAGAAATACTTTTAGAATTGACTGTTCTTTTTCTGAAAAAGNAGATGTGGCGGTACCCTCTTCACCCAAAATCCAATCCACAATGGAATAATCGGTTAAAATAATCTTNCCTGAAATAANAGCTTCATTATTNGCAGANTCAAAAAGATAGCTGCTTTGATGAATTGCATCGCCATGTTGACGGATAAAATCAAAGGTATTATTTGTTCCTGTTACCCGATCAAATCCGTTCACAATTAACACTTTGGGCATACTGGATGAGGAGACCACACCCAACACTTCAGTATAATCACTATTCCCATAGTCATTTATGGCGCGGACTTTTATATAATAGGGTTCGTCTGGGCTTAAGCTTTGTAGTAAAATGGGTGAAGGTGAAGCGGTAAAAGTACCTAAATCTTTTGTTTGGGTGGAATTGTGAAAAACCCGTTGTATTTGAAATGATGTGGCTGATTGAGAACCGGTAAAATCAATGGCTACAATCCCCATCCCCATATTCGTAACTGATATGTTAATAGGAGTAGAAGGGGCGGTTTTTTCAGCTAACTTTGTTTTTAATGCATTCCAAAGTTGATCATACCCACTATCATAACCGAGAGCCCACATNCCTACACCACCTAAGTTTTTTGAAATGGCAAAATCATATTTGTTTGATAATGAAAGGCTGTCATCATACCAGGTTTGGTACCACCCATTATTTTGGTATCTATACCAGGGGGTTTCAGAATCACTATCCCATATTTTCCCATAGGACAGCGCTTTTGATTCTGCATCATTATAAAGAACGGCACTGCCATTGTCAGTCGTATTTGCACCTTTGTCACTAGAACTTGCGGGCCACTGGATGCCGTAATAAGGGCATCCCAAAATTATTTTATCTGCATTATTACCTGTGGCAGAAAGATATGTATTCACCGTGTTAGTTATATTATATGAACCGCCTTTTAAGGGTGCCACCGCACCCGTGGTGGAACTGCCTTTCCAATGGTAGTCATATCCCATAATAAATAAACCATCACTGGCGTTTGCCAAAGCATTAAAATCCCAGGCACTGCTCCAGTCTACAGCCGGGGTGGCCAATGTGACTTGTGCATGTGAAATTTCATTTCGTAGCGCTGTCCTTAAATCTTTAACAAAGGTAACGAGATTGGATTTTTGAGAAGCAGGGAAAACTTCAAAATCGATATTAACACCGTCTCCATTTGCGCTTTTAACCTGATTCACAAGGCTATTGATTAAAGTGGTTCTATTGTTCTCATTACTGAGTAATGTTTCTAAATCTGTTTTATTAAATAGCGTAACCGTAAGAACCACTTCCACACCATTTTCGTGTGCTTTATTAATCAAGTCAGTGGCTGGCCATCCATGGAGGTTTGTCAGTTCACCTGATCCATTGGCCTCTGCAGAAAAATAGGCGATGGTCGAAAGGAGGTCATAGTTATAATCCTGCCATTTGGTTCCCTGCCAATAAGGATGATATCCAAATACGGTTTTTGTCAGTGTTTTACTTCGGGACTGAAGAGGACCTGCCGGTCCAGTTGATGGTTTAAAGGCCGGTTCAAGATAATAAGTATTGTTGTACTCAAGTTCAATTTGGTGAATACTTTTGGGAATATCTTGAGTTATTCCAATTGAATAGAAGAAAATATAAATGGGTAAGCGATTAAACATTACACCCGGAAAAAATATCTTCAATTGTTTCGCGTTTTCGGATCAAACGGTGGGCATTCCCATCCAGTAAAACTTCTGCCGCACGAGGACGCGTGTTAAAATTATGAGACATGGCATATCCATAGGCACCTGCATCCATGATAGCGATGAGATCATCTTCTTTCACTTTAGGAAATTCTCTTGCGATGGCTATACGATCTGTATTCTCACAAATGGGACCTGTAAAATCGTAGGATCCATTGTTCATACCATGTTCACCCACTTTGAACATTCGATGATAGGCGCCATATAGGGCGGGCCGCATTAACGTTTCCATGCCTGCATCTATGCCAACAAAATTTTTATAACTTTCCTTGAGCCCTGTCACCCGCGAAAGGATAAACCCGGCATCTCCAATGAATGATTTTCCCGGTTCAACCCACAGGGCTGGGGCCGATGGTTTATCAGGATAATTGTGATACATTAAATTTGATAGTTTGGAAAAAAGACGATCATAATCAAGAGGCGTATCTTCATCTTTATAAGGGATTCCTAATCCGCCACCGATACTGATAAAATCAAAAGCAATACNCAATTTAGATTCAATCTTTTTTGTATGGTAAAAAATGGCTGTGAGTAATTCCACCCAGTAATCTTCATCCAGATTCCCCGAACCGGCCATGCATTGTAGTCCGAATCGTCTAATGCCNGCATCCTGTGCTTTTTGATAGGCATTGATTATTTTTTCTGCCGGAATGCCAAATTTTGCATTTTCTCCTGCGGTGGTGATTTGTGAATAGGTTCCTTTTCCAAATCCAGGGTTAAGTCTAAAGGAGATGCGTTTCGGCATTCCGANACTTAATAGACGATCGAATGAAGTTTCATCATCCAAATTAAGATATACTCCTTTTTCCAGTGCGATGGTTATATCACTATTGGATTCATAATTGCCCGTATAAATGGAATCTTTTGGATCGATACCAGATAATTCAGCTGCATATATTTCTCCCGGACTGGAACAATCACCGCCCAACGNAGGNTGAACTGATTTCATCAATCTCAAAAGGTGTGGATTGCTATTCGCTTTGACGGCATAACAGATATGAGATTTATTGAAATAAGTGGCGAGGGTATTTTTTAATCGATTTACGTTGTGCTCAATTTGGCCTTTCACATAGATATAAGTAGGTGTTCCATATGATTGGGCGATTNCAGACAGTAATTCGGCATTTTTAATTAATTCTCGTAATGGATGTGTGTTCATTATAATTTTATCGGTTTAAAAGAGGATGAAACTTATTGAATTTTGGTTTGATGTCATAAGTGAAAGTAGAAGGGTAATGCTATAAGTTTTGGTTAATTTCCGGTGTGGGAAAATCAACGATGCGGTATATATCAATTATTCTAATCTTATGTTCATTTTTGGCAGGCCAATCNAGTTCGACCGTTTATTTTAAGAATGGCCTTACGGAAACAGTATCAAATAGTACGAACCAATGGCTTTTGATCAGCGGCATAATCGGTACGGGAATTGCATATAAATATGATGACNCCTNCAATGACTATGCACAAAAGAATGGACTCATGCCTCATCAAATGGCAGTTTTTGGTGATTATTGGGGAATCGGTGGGGAATTATTACTTTGGGGGGTATTGGCAACATCCGAGAATAATAATGAAAAATTAAGATATGTAAGCACTGCATTTGTAGCAAATGGGTTATTGACATACGGATTAAAATTCGGTGTAGGTCGGAATAGACCAAATGGGAAAAATAAAAGGTCGTTTCCATCGGGACATACATCCAATAGTTTTTTAACCGCAACCATTGCNCAGGAAATCTATGGGTCAAAAATCGGNATNCCTGCCTATATATTGGCAGGNGTTACAGGCTTGAGCCGGATTCATGACAATGAACATTATTTAAGTGATGTTATTTTTGGGGCTGTCTTGGGAATGGCTGTTGGACGAGGGTTTGGACAGGTTTACAAACAATCCACTTCTCTAGTTGTTGGGGTTATTCCTCAAGGCCAACAATTACAAGTTTATTTAACATGGCCTCTATAGTGATGAAAAAAATATCAGGGAATACTATCATTATCACGATTATAACTATATTTGGTTTGGTGGTGGTTCTAATTGTATATAATATNATAGATAAAGGTTGGATTTTATAGAGGGGCAAAATTTTGCCCCTCTATATGGTATTAACTTATTTCTCAGGTATTTTATTCAATACGATGTTAATCTGGGTTGAGTCTAATTTTTCACCCGGCTTTACAATCTCTTCAGCAAAACTGGTGGTGTAGGATTGTCCGTTCCATTCAAAAATGGCGCCAGGTCCTTTTGAATTTCGTGCTTCAGCAAATGCTTCAGTGAAGGATGTGGGAGTTGGTTTGTCCACTGATATCAAACCATGATTGTCCTCCAACGTAATTCCAATATTAGAAGATTTAATATCCAATGGGTATGGATATGTATCTTCCATNGAACTTGATTCTGCCAGTTCAATCGGATTGTCCGGTTGGTGTTTTAATAATCCATTCAGTATTACAGCAAACGCTGCGATGAGTACGAATCCAAGTGTGAATCCGTCTTTTTTATTTAGGCGCATGGCGTGCTCCTTTTTGTTTTGAATCCATAAAAGGATTCTGTTTGTTAAAAAAAAGAGGGAATGCCTTACGGCACTCCCTCCCAGGTTTCGTAGATTTAACACATGATAAAACAAAAAAGTTCCATTAAATAGTTTTGTTAACACTGGGCATCATCATTTCTGCTACGATTCACCTGTGGGCGGATTATAACCATCACAATGTTATTTCTATTATTTTTAAACCGTTAACAATGATTCTGATAATATCAATACTGTTTACTAGCGGGATTNAACTGGAAGGATTTTTATTTTTTATATTTTGGGGGTTAATATTTTCTCTGTTGGGTGACATTATGCTTTTAAAACCATGGTATAAATTTGAGTTGGGTTTGGCAACTTTTCTTGTCGGCCATATTTTTTATTTTACAGCATTTATTAGTTATAATGGAATGGATTGGGATATTTTACCCTTGCTGCCTTTTATTGGATTTGCGATTTGGTTATTTCGAATGATAAAGCCCAACCTTGGCAAACTTATAATTCCGGTCGGGGCATATATGTCTATTATACTATTGATGGTCTGGCAGGGGATGGGTATTTGGCTATCAGGAAAAAATACATTTGGATTATTAATCGGATCAGGAACATTCATATTTTGTGTATCTGATTCAATATTGGCATACCAACGGTTTATGCGGCGCTTTAAATATGGTAATACCATAGCATTAGTGACATACTATATAGCACAATATTTGATTTCATCTTCAACGAAAATAGCGTATGTGTACTAATAATACACATTATGAATGTTTATGTGAATATATAATATGGATAAAATTATCATCATTAGAATTCATAATGAAAAAATTNATATAGAAAATGGTATTGCCTTCATATATTCGCGACTATGTTTTCCCCTGATACATATCAAAATCGTCGGAAAGCCCTTTCCGAAACCATAGAAGATGGTATAATATTTTTACCGGGGAATATCCCCGTTCCCATGAATTATCCATCGAACCATCTCCGATTTCGACAAGATAGCAATTTCCTCTACTTTTGTGGACTTGATTTCACCAACCTCAATTTAGTTATGGATACTGGTTCAGGTGACTCAACATTATTTGGNGATGATTTAACGGTCGATGAGATTGTCTGGGAAGGTGATCGTATTTCCATTAAGGAAATGGCTGGTCTTGCAGGCATTAACCATTTCCGCCCAAATAAAGATCTTTCAAAACATTTAAAAACAAAAAAGCAAACCATTCATTATCTTCCTCAATATCGAGCAGATCAAAAAAACTTGATAGATCAGTTATTTAATGGCAAGGGGTCATCAAAAAATCTCATTCAATCGGTTATTCGTCAAAGATCTATTAAAACTGAAGAGGAAATTATAGAAATTGATCAGGGAATGGTTGTTACAGCAGAAATGCACAAATTAGCGATGTTGTTGACCCGTCCTGGTGCAAAAGAACAAACGATTGTTGGGCAAATTGAAGGATTTGCATTATCATACGGACGACGATTGGCCTATCCTGTTATTTTTTCTGTTCGGGGTGAAATTTTACATAATAATGAATATAACAATACTTTAGAATCGGGACAGTTGGTTTTGAATGATTCCGGCGCAGAATCACCCATGCATTATGCCAGCGATATTACACGAACATTTCCAGTAAATGGCAAATTTAACAAACGTCAAAAAGCTATTTACCATATTGTTAATGAAATGCAATTCGAAGCATTTAATTATTGCAAACCAGGTAAATCTTATAAAGATGCTCACTTAAAAGTAGCCTCTATCGCTGTAGAAGGATTGAAATCTCTAGGATTAATGAAGGGGAAAGTGGAGGATGCCGTTGCCACAGGTGCTCATGCCTTATTTTTTCCTCATGGCCTAGGGCATATGATGGGATTGGATGTGCATGATATGGAAGGATTAGGAGAAGATCTGGTCGGATACGACGATAAAAAAGATCGGAGCGATCAATTTGGTTTAGCTTATCTGAGGTTAGCCAAAGAACTTGAACCTGGCTTTGTACTCACAGTGGAACCAGGATTATATTTTATTCCCCACCTAATCGATCAATGGAAAGCGGATAAAAAAAATAATGACTTTATCAATTATGATAAGTTGGATTCTTATCGTGATTTTGGTGGCATTCGAATTGAAGATAATATTATCATTACAAATGAGGGATATCGAATCCTCGGGCCACCTATTCCAAAAACAATTGACGAAATAGAAGGTCTGATGGAGGATAATGCGTAAGGTCATTTGGTTTTATTTATCTTCATTCGGCATCATGTTTGCTGTGCTATCCTGGCTTCAGGAATCGGGTATCATACCGACTGATATTGGTTTTTTAAAAGGATTCGCAGCATTAGTGACTGGCACTATTTTATATTTTATCATACCGAGATTATTAGACTAATTCCTTTTTGTCTCTGCCCATTGGTGAATTAAGTTCACCAAACCAATGTGAGGAATTAACATGGGATCCCCATCAAATCAGAATCAATTAACTAGGCGATTATTTCTTAAAAAAGCAGGATCAATAGTCTCTGCTGCAGCCGTATCCCCATTCGCAATTTCTACACTTCTTTCAGGTGGATCTGATGATAATCGTATCATTATTGTTGGTGCCGGCCTGGCGGGATTATCCTGTGCTTATGAATTAGATAATGCCGGTTACAATGTCATTTTACTGGAAGCCCAAAAACGACCTGGGGGTCGGGTNAAGACTTATCGTGATCCTTTTGCAGATCACCTATATGCTGAAATGGGTGCCGAATATGTAGATAGTACGGACACCTACGTCCGTGATTATTGTAAAAAATTCAATTTAACCATTTTACCTGCAAAACAATACGACGGTGCGTACGTCCGTGGAAAACATNTATCTATGGAGGGATTGAAATCGGGAAGACTAAGGTTGCCCTATCANGGGATAAATAGTGGTCAGTTATTTGGCCAAGAAGTACCATATATNCAACAATGGATTGACCTTGTCAAAGAAAANGGAGAACAATCGCCCGACGTTTTAGCTTTAGATAACTTATCGATAGAAGNAATCCTGAANGAAGGNAATGCNCCAAAGGATATTATTGATTTATATACTTATACCAATGCCACCGAATCCACAGCTGTCCCATCAAAAATGTCAGCGCTTTATATGGTACTGGCCAATTCGAGAACATCGGCATTCAGTGAAAATACAGAAGAGGGAAGGATCTTTGGAGGGAATGATCAGCTCCCGAAAACATTCGCAAAAAAACTAGCAAAAAAGATTAAATATAATCGGCCTTTAACTCGATTAGATTTTAATGAAGAAAATGTAACTGCTTATTTTGTGGAAAAAGGAAAACAACATTCCATTACCGGAATAAAATGTGTTTTAGCTTTACCGCTCCCTGTTCTTAGAAAAATCAGAATCACCCCGGGATTTTCAGATAAAAAATCCCATTGCATTGATAAACAATCTTATGGGCATGTAATGAAAGTGGCCATGCAATACCGTCGTCGGTTTTGGGACGAGCCTGATTCAATTGGGCAGCGCGTTTTTACAGATACTCCCTTACGGCGCGTTTACCATTTTTCAATCGATCAACCAGGGCCAAGGGGAATTCTATTGTCTTTCACATCTGGAGATGATGCAAGGAAATTGGGTCGAATGAATGAACATAATCGAATGGAAGTAAGTAGAAAAGCTTGTGCTGATATTTGGCCCGAAGCACCGAACCATTGGGAAGGTGGTGTCACTAAATATTGGAATGAGGATCCCTGGGTAAAGGGAAGCTATTCAATAGCAGGTGTTGGTCAGAAAGATTTCCGCAAAATTTTAGCCCAACAGGAAGGACCGATTTTTTTTGCGGGCGAACATACGGCGATATACAGAGCTTCAATGAATGGTGCGATTGAATCGGGTGTTCGAGCCAGTGCTGAAATCAAGCAAGTTGGATGAAGACTTCCGTTTTTGATACACCTGCACCATTATTGTCAAAAAATGAAGCGGGACAAATTGCTCTAAAATATTTTGGCATCAAAGGGATCGCTGAATCTTTGGTGAGCGATCGAGATCAAAATTTTAAGATCATTGACAATCACCAATCATATATATTAAAAATTTCCAATGCAGCTGAGGCATATGATGTGTTGGATATGCAGAATATGGCCATGAAACACTTGTCGGCGACAGATAATAATATGAAACTGCCAATGGCGATTCCATCCATCAATGGTGATGGTATTATCCAAATTGAATCGAATGGCGAATCGAATTGGGTTCGTCTCCTTCATTATGTTGATGGCCAATTTTTAAAGGACGTTTATCAATCGAATGATAGCCTTTTCGAATTGGGCGTGTTTTTGGGGAAACTTGATTTTGCTCTTAAAGGATTTAACCACCCAGCATCAAAAAGGCCTTTTCCATGGGATGTATGTTTTGTTGATTTTTTAAAAACACATCATTATAAAAATATCAAAGATAAAATATTGGTTGAATGGTTTATGAATCAATATGAGATTAGTGTATTACCTCTGGATGATCAATTGCGAAAAATGGTCATTCATAACGATGGTAATGATTATAATGTGCTGGTGAATAAAAATGGAAAAACGACCGGTATCATTGATTTTGGTGACATGATTTATTCATATGTGGCCTTAGAGCCAGCGGTTTGTATGGCCTATGTCGCCCTAGATAAAGATAAGCCTCTACACGCTATTTCACAGGTATTAAAAGGCTTTCATCAATCATTTCCCCTCAATGAAAATGAATTGAAATCCGTCATTTATTTAATGTGNCTTCGTTTATGTATTTCAATGACNATGGCNTCCTATCGACAATCTCTTTTCCCAGAGAACACATATTTATCCGTATCTGAATCTCCAGCCAGAGCATTTTTAAATAGAATGAAAAGTGAAAATTTGGCGATGTGGTCAGATAAGTTAATTGGCTGTGTAAATGCTTGATAAAAATTCGATCCGCTCCCTTCGGGAAAAACATTTGAGCCCATCATTAAGTCTATCTTATGCGGAGCCACTCCATATTATTCGTGGTGGAGGTCAATATCTTTATGAAGCGAATGGGAAACAATACCTNGATGCGGTGAATAATATTCAACATGTGGGTCATTGTCATCCAAAAGTGGTGGAAGCTGCTCACAGTCAATATAAAAGACTCAACACCAATACGCGCTATTTGGATGAGCCTATTGTTAATTATGCCAAGGCATTGACGGATAAACTTCCTCCAGGTTTGGATGTGTGTTTCTTCACAAANTCTGGAAGCGAAGCCAATGATTTGGCTTTGCGAATAGCCCGCCATTTTACGCAGAGTAAAGAAACAATTGTATTGGACGGCGCTTATCACGGAAACCTGTCTTCACTCATTGAAATTAGCCCATATAAACATGGGGGTCCAGGTGGCGAAGGCGCTCGCAATTTTNTCAATACAATATCCATGCCGGATAGTTATCGAGGGAANTATCGTGGTGAAGAATCGACAATAGGATATGTTCAAGAGGTNGTTGAAGCAATTGAGAAAATCCATCACAAAAATAAAAGGGTATCAGCCTTTATTACGGAAGCACTTATGGGATGCGGCGGCCAATTAGTTTTACCGGAGGGATTTTTAAAACAATCATTTGAATTGGTTAGAAATGCCGGTGGTCTCTGCATTTCGGATGAAGTTCAAATTGGATTTGGTCGGATGGGGAATCATTTTTGGGGATTTCAAACGGAAGATGTAATCCCTGATATTGTTACCATGGGAAAATCCATGGGAAATGGCCATCCGCTATCAGCAGTGGTGACGACCAAAAAGATTGCAGACAATTTCAATAATGGTATGGAATATTTTAATTCATTTGGAGGGAATCCCGTTTCTTGTGCGGTGGGGCAGACCGTTTTGGATGTGATTGAGGAGGAAAATCTTCAGGATAACGCACTGGATGTTGGGACGTATTTATTGGATCAATTAAAAGTACTGAAATCCAAGCATGNAATCATTGGCGATGTNCGAGGCCGAGGTCTTTTTATTGGTGTTGAGTTAATGAGAGATTTGGAATCACTTACTCCGGCAACAGAAGAAGCAAATACTGTAGTGAACCAAATGAAAGATTCGGGAATTTTAATAAGTTCGGATGGACNGGACCATAATGTCCTCAAAATAAAACCGCCNATTATATTTACGCGTGAAAATGCTGATACGTTGGTGGTTAACTTGGCGNNTATTATTAATGAATTATCTAAAGANTGATGAATAAATATAGTTNTCTATTTTTTACTTTCCTTGTCNTCTTTTTGGCNGGATGTAATANAAACCAANNNNCAGAATGGGAAGACCCAACCATTTTGCNATTAAACCGTGAACCGGCCAGGGCCCACTTTTTTCCATTTGAATCAGAAAAGCTGGCGTTACAAAATGATCGAACNNANTCNNAATATTTTCAATCNTTGAATGGNNATTGGAAATTCNATTTTTCNCCTAANCCCNATGANNGGNCTGAGAATTTTNATAAGGCGAATTATGATGATTCAGATTGGTCAGAAATAATAGTGCCGGGNCATTGGGAANTACAAGGATGGTCCGTTCCTATCTATTTGGATGAAGAATATCCATTTCCTCCGAATCCACCATTTGTTCCTCATGATTANAATGCAGTTGGGTCCTATCGAAAATCATTTACCATCCCAGATAGTTGGGATGGCCGTCATATCTTTTTACACTTTGGGGGTGTTCGATCTGCCTTTTACGTTTGGATAAATGGAGATTTCGTTGGGTATAGCCAAGGATCCAAAACACCGGCTGAGTTTGACATTACTGATTTTGTTCAAATTGGAGAAAATAACGTATCGGTGGCCGTTTATCGCTTTTCAGATGGGTCCTATTTAGAGGGACAGGATACATGGCGTGTAAGTGGGCTGGAACGGGATGTCTACCTTTATGCTAGGCCCAAAACCCGTATCACGGACTTTTTTATTAAAGCTGATTTAGACTCTACCTATTCAACTGGAATATTTTCCATCGACGTTGATCTTTTAGATCAGAACCAA
>PAXB01000045.1 GCA_002715035.1 Fidelibacterota bacterium | reverse complement strand
GGATTTATTAAATTGATTGGCTAAAGTTACGGCGCCACCATGCATGCGCCATTTCCAAAATTGACCTTTCATGGATAAAATGTCAATTGTATGGTCGCTTTGTTGTTGATAACCCAAAGCCCAACATTTATGTGATCCGGTAAAGTAGGGCTCTAAAAGTAAAATTTTCATTATATAACTTACGGTTGGACTTTCAAATATTTCATCTTTTTACAAAGGGGAGATTCCATTAAATTCAGTAGGTAAAAATCTTAATGATAGAGGAGAGATTCTAATGAAACAGGCAACAATGACTAAATCAATTATTATTCATTTGTTTATTTTGGGCGGATTATTATTTGCCCAGGATTCTAATATTTCATTTCCAGTAGCGGAAATCGAAAAAAAATTAAAACACGATGAATTTGAAATATTTAGTTTCAGAGACTTGCGTTTTGTAGGGGATATTGGAAAACGCGTCATTTTACGATATTCAGACCGTAAAGATCTCCAAATCAAATGGCGGCGGGCGTTAATAGGTGGACATACTTTTAACAATGCACCACGATTTGAAATTGCAGCCTACGAATTGCAGAAATTATTCTTGGATGAAAGTGACTTTGTTGTTCCGCCTACTTTGGCCAGATGCTATTCATTTGAGGAATACAAAACCATTGAAGCGGACTCGGACCCTACATTTAAAAATCCTGATATTGTTTTGGTCATGATGCAATACTGGCTAAATGAGGTGACCGTTGGTGGGGAAGTATATAACAAGAAGAAATTTAATAGTGATCCTCTTTATGCAAAACATTTTGCCAACACGAATATCATGACCTATATCATTAATCACCAAGATAGCAATGAAGGGAATCTGCTTACATCTACCGATGAGAAAAATCCCCGTGTATTTACGGTCGATAATGGTGTGACGTTTAGTAGCCCAAAAAGCGATCGTGGTGCCAAATGGAAATACATCCGGGTGAAACGCTTACCCAAGAAAACTGTCGATCGATTAAGTTCACTTACTTCTGAACAACTTCACGAAAAGATGGGTGTTATTGCCCAATTTGAATTTGCTGATGGTGAGATAAAATCTGTTGATCCAACAAAAAATATTAACCCCAATAAAGGTGTTCGTCAAAAGGGCAATGTGATTCAACTAGGATTAACAGCAAAAGAGATAAAAGCTGTAGAAAAAAAGATTAATTACATTTTAAAACAGAATAAAAAAGGCAAATACGAACTCTTTTAATATCCTTGTTCGAGGAGCCATTTCTGTCCGTCGGTGGACTTAAAAAAAAATCGTTCCCGAAAAATTGCATCTTTTTCAAATTTTAGGATGTAAGAATAATACATTATGAATGTGCCCGAGACTGGAATCGAACCAGCACGTTCTTGCGAACACTAGATCCTGAACCTAGCGCGTCTACCAATTCCGCCACCCGGGCTTTAAACGAGTTCTAAAATTACATTTTTGTGTGTGAAATCAGCAAGGAATAAACTTGGAAGGGCAGATGGTAATTCCTTATTTTTGCCGTCGAAATAAAGCCTATGGAAACACAGATTGCCGCTACCAATCGCAAAGCCTACCATGAATATCACATACTGGATAAATACGAAGCTGGTATTGAATTATTGGGGAGTGAGGTTAAAAGTCTCAGAGAAGGTAATGCTAATTTAAAACAAGCCTATATCACCATAAGAAACGGGCAAGCTTTAGCGATTGGAATTCACATAAGCCCCTATTCTCATACTGGATTTGAGGGGCATGATTCTGTTAGAGATCGACGATTATTACTTCATAAGCGTGAAATAAAAAAAATTAAAGATTTGACTGATCAAAAAGGATTAACGGCGATTCCACTGCAATTATATTTTAACCCGAATGGAAAGGCGAAACTAGAGATTGGGATTGCAAAGGGTAAAAAGACTTACGATAAGAAGAAAGCGATGAGGGAAAGAGATATCCAACGAGATGCACAACGAGAATTACGGAATAGATAATGGCATTTTTAAGTATAGATAAACAATGGGAACTCATCAGCCGCGGTGCTGAGGAGATTCTCCCTGAAAAAGAACTGAGAGAAAAATTAGAAAAATCTCGCAAAAACGGGACACCTTTAATTGTGAAGTTAGGTTGTGATCCCAGTCGACCGGATCTCCATGTGGGACACGGAGTCGTCCTAAGAAAATTGAGGCATTTCCAAGATTTGGGTCATCAAGCAATTTTAGTCATTGGTGATTTTACCGCCATGATTGGTGATCCTTCCGGGCGAAATAAAACACGGCCGCAACTCACTTTAGAAGAAGCCAAAGCAAACGCAGAATCCTATATTGAACAAGCCGTTCATATTCTTAATAGTGAATCAATAAAAATCGTTTATAATTCTACATGGCTGAATGAAATGCGTTTTAGTGATGTAATCAGGCTTTCAAGCCATTATACAGTGGCGCGGATGATAGAACGGGATGATTTTACGAAGCGGTACCAATCTGAGATTCCAATTTCCATCCATGAATTTATGTATCCGCTGGCACAAGGGATGGATTCGGTTGAATTAAAAGCGGATGTAGAATTGGGTGGAACCGATCAAAAATTTAATTTATTGGTGGGGCGTGACCTCCAGCGCGAATATGATCAAGCACCTCAAGCAATCATCACATTACCTTTGTTAGAGGGAACTGACGGTGTAGAAAAAATGTCAAAATCCTACGGCAATGATATCGGATTAACCGATTCACCGGAAGATATGTATGGAAAATCCATGTCTATTTCCGATGAAATGATTGAAAAATATTTTGTTTTAGCTGCGGATGCGGATGCCGATACCGTTTTAAAGGTGCAAAAACAATTACAGGATTCTTCGGTAAATCCCCGGGATATAAAGCGGGAACTGGCTCGAGCCATCGTTGCATTATATCACGGGAGTGAAGCTGCGCAATCTGCAGAAAAACATTTTGACCAAGTGGTCGTAAACAAAGATATTCCGGATGAAATGGATGAAGTTGCATTGACCGATGATGCACCATTGGTTGATATTATTACGATAGAAGGATTGACCAAAAGTAAGGGCGATGCGCGACGGATGATAAAGCAAGGTGCTGTACGCATCGAAGGTAAAAAAATTTCAGATATAAAATTCATATTATCCAAAGGAAATGAAGTGGTAATTAAAGTCGGTAAAAGAAAATTTTTGAGGGTGAAATGAGAGAGATGTTATTCATGCCACTTGTTGTGGCTTTTTTTTTAATAGGTTGTAATCGCGTTGAAGATCATATCCAACCAGTTGATCTGATAAATAAAATAGATAAACCCAAACTGGTGGTATTTATCGTTGTGGATCAAGGAATGCCAGAATTGCTGGAAAAATATAATCATCTTTTTACTGGCGGATATCGCTGGTTAAAAGACAACGGNGTTTCATTTAGCAATATGCACCACGAATACGGCTATTTAGTTACAGGGCCANGTCATTATGTNTTATCTTCNGGTCGNAATCCTGGCAATGGNGGTGTCATCGGAAATTATTGGTTTAACAGAGANACGAAAGAGNGTTGGTATTGTGTTCAGGATACAATTGCCACTGATGTAATTAATGGNAAAGAAAGTCGATCCTATAGAAATATTGATANAACTACTTTGGGGGATTGGTTAAAAGANTCAAATCAAAATGCCAANGTNGTGTCCATNTCCGGTAAAGACAGGNNAGCGGTTTTACTGGGNGGAAAGAATCCAGATATGGCATTATGGTATGGAAANCAGGGNGGATATACAACATCCACTTATTATGGNTCCAAATTGCCCGATTGGGTAATTTCATTCAATTCTNATTTAAATGTTTCGTCTTATGTTGATACCGTTTGGAATCGCCTNNTTCCTGAATCCATTTATACATCGAATACCCGGGCAGATTTTTATAAAGGGGAAGCAGACTGGTCACAAAAAGATGGATATAGCCCAACTTTCCCCATCACTTTCGATGAACTCGGGGTAAAATCTATGCTCGGATCTTTCCCGTATATTCCTTTCGGTGATGAGGCAATGTTGCGGTTAGGATTGATCGCCACAGAAAGACATGAATTAGGTGAGGACGAAAATACGGACATTTTATTTTTAGGTCTCTCCGCCACGGATGGCGTGGGGCATGAATTTGGTCCTCATTCGCATGAACAGTTAGATAACTACCTTCGAGTAGATCGACATTTAGGATCTTTTATTGAATCCGTCGAATCGTCAATAGGTTCTGGCAATACGCTTTATGTATTGACTAGCGATCATGGGTCAATTGCATTACCTGAATACCTTAAATCTGAGGGGATTGATGCAGGTCGGATTCCAAAACCAATGAAAGATTCCCTATATGCTGATGTAAAAACAAAAATTGATTTACACGTTGGGAAAAATAAAGTGTATCGATATAGTAATTCTTTCTATTATGATACATCAATGCATCAATTAGAACGGGAGGCGGCGACAGATATTTTAAAATCAAATCTATCAAAATTGGATGGAATAAGAAGTGTAATCACCAAAGAAGAAATATTAGGTGGTGGGAACAGTATTTACGAACGTCGTTTAAAAAATATGGTCCATCCACAAAAAAGTCCCGATGTATTTTTAATTCCCAAAAAGTATTGGACAATGAGATATCCCTATGGTGCCAGCCACGGAACGCCTTATGATTATGATACCCATATTCCTTTTGTGTTTTCACGCGGAGGATCAAAATCAAGAATCAACACTAAACGGGTTGAATCTGTGGATATAGCGCCGACGATAGCACGATACCTGAATGTTCAATTTCCGAACGATATTGATGGAAAAGCATTAAATCTTGATGAATAAATACGCATGAGTCTTAATGGTTTATACAAAAAACTTTAAATCATATAATTTTCATGTTCATACACAGTAATAAATCGGGTAAATTTCCAGCCGATTTTTAACCTCGAATAAAGGAGAAGGCATGTCTGAAAATGTCAAAGAATTTACTTCAGCCAATTTTGATGCTGACGTAATTAAGTCCGATACCCCTGTGCTTGTAGATTTTTGGGCAGAGTGGTGCGGTCCCTGTCGTGCAATAGCACCGATAGTGGAAGAAGTGGCCAACGAATATGACGGAAAAGTCAAAGTTGGCAAATTAAATGTGGACCATGAGAATCAAATGGCCATGCAATTTGGCGTTCGGAGTATTCCGGCGCTTTTAATATTCAATCAGGGTGCAGTAGTCAATCAAATAGTTGGTGCTGTCCCCAAAATAAAAATAACTGAAATACTCGACTCAGTTATTTAATTTAAATGAATCGAAAGGTTATCATTATCGGTTCGGGTCCTGCAGGATTAACTGCAGCATTGTATTCAGCCCGGGCCAACTTAAATCCATTGGTGTTGGAAGGTAATCAGCCGGGGGGTCAATTGACCATTACGACTGATGTCGAAAATTATCCGGGTTTCCCTGAAGGAATTATGGGGCCTGAACTGATGGATTTGTTCCGTAAACAAGCTGAACGATTTGGTGCTGAATGCCATTTCAAACATGTGACTAAAGTTGATTTTAGTGAACGACCGTTTAAAGTNTGGGTGGGNGATGAAGTATTTACAGGTGAATCTGTCGTNCTTGCCACNGGGGCNTCTGCNCGAATGCTTGGACTTGAAAGCGAAGCAGAGCTAATGGGATACGGTGTTTCTGCCTGTGCAACATGTGATGGGTTTTTCTTCCGAGATAAAAAAGTGCTCGTGGTNGGTGGNGGAGATTCTGCTCTTGAAGAAGCAACTTNTCTNACCAAATTTGCGTCAGAAGTAATTATTGTTCACCGTCGGGATGAATTCCGTGCGTCAAAGATAATGGCTGANCGCGCATTGGCTCATCCGAAAATTAAAGTGNCATGGAATTCTGTCATTGAAGAGATTCTNGGCACCAAAGAAAAAGGGGTCCATGGCGTAAAGATGAAGGATACCCAATCNGGTGACATTCGTGAAGAATCTTGTGATGGTGTTTTTATGGCCATTGGTCATAATCCAAACACAGCACTATTTATTGATATTCTTGATGCTGANCAAGCAGGTTATTTAATAACCAATCATGGCAGTACCGCTACTAATATTGAAGGGGTATTTGCCTGTGGTGATATTCAGGATCATGTATATCGACAAGCAGTTACGGCGGCAGGAACGGGTTGTATGGCAGCCATTGATGTTGAACGGTTTTTAGAAAGCCAGAATAACTAGATAACTTTCCGATTCATCATTTTACTGAAAAGGAGTNAAAGATGAGTCAAAGAACAACTNCAATATATGATATCAAAGGATTNAAAAAATCCTATGAGNATCANTNTATATTAAATATTCGTCGATTGGAAATCCATCGGGGGGCTATCTATGGTATGATTGGTCCAATCGGATCAGGGAAATCAACCTTTTTTAATATTCTTGCTGGTTTCACTAAACCAACGGATGGCATGGTGAAATTTGAGAATGAAGAATTTGAAACAAACTGGTTGGGGAAAATAAAGAGAAATCCAGAAATAGCTTTGGCAAATATTGCCTCTATTTCCAAGGGATCTACCGTAAACGATGTTGTTAAATCTATCGATAAAAGTAGACTAGAAACCCGAACATCAAATTATTTTAAGAATCGATCCCTTTCTTTTTTATTAAAACGAAAGTTAAGTGCTCTTTCTCACGGAGAGCTTGCTATACTGAATATGATTGTTGCTTTAGAATCTGATCCACGGGTGTTATTGATTGANGATTATGGTGTATTTTTTGATAAAAATATGGAAGCGGATTTTCGAAAAAAAATNNTCAGAATGAATAAAGATTTAGGTACGACTATTATATTAGCCGCCCCATCAGATCANCATATAAAACGGATTGCTTCTGTTCTAATATATCTTGACAATGGTCATATTTCTAAAATTCGTCCTGGCTCGGGAAGGGGCGGATTTAATAAAGATAAAAATCCCCCTCGACGGAAGAGACAAAGAAATTATCGTAAATCTTCCTGATAGACGTAAATTTTAGCTATGCAGCGGATAACAAGATCTCAGTCTGATCGTTTGCTCACTGGTGTATGNGGCGGCGTGGCCGATTATTTTTCAATTGATCCTACAATGGTACGGTTAATATGGATATTCTTCACCCTATTTGGTGGGTCGGGANTATTGGCATACATCATTGCAACATTGTTGATACCGGATAGTAATTCCCAAGAACGTTNTTTTAAATTAGATTCATTGAAAAGTAATCCACTTTGGGGCGTTCTATTTATTTTTTCGGGATTAATTCTTTTTCTTCAGTATGATCATATCTTTTATCTATTTTGGGCTTCCTTTTGGGGAAATTTCATNAANATCTCTATCGCATTTGTATTGCTGGGAATTGGTATTTATCTTCTTTACAACCGGCAAAGTCAAATCAAATCCAATAATAAAAATGTTCTTGGCAATCCGCTTCATTTATCAATAGATGATAAAAAGCTTGCTGGNGTTTGTGGAGGTTTGGGAGAGTCCTTGGTGATTGATCCGAATATTGTACGTGTTCTATGGGTATTCGGTACATTTATGAGTATNGGTGTGGGCGTTCTACTCTATATTATTTTGGCATTAATTTTNCCAGAAAAAATTGTTGTAGCGGAGGATATATAGATAATGGAATTAAATCGATTTAACGAAATTACATCTGGTTTTTCAGAGAAAAATGTTTTGGTCGTGGGTGACCTTATGTTGGATACATATTTATGGGGAAATGCGGAAAGAATTTCTCCCGAAGCACCCGTACCNGTTGTCAAAGTGAACAAAATTGAACACAATCCAGGNGGCGCAGCAAATATAGCCTTAAACCTTGCCACTTTAGGATGTAAAGTATCCGTGATTGGATTGATTGGATCCGATACGGAAGGAAAAATATTAACAAATATTCTGGATCAACGGAATATTGTATGTACCAATCTGGTGGAAAGTGACAATCGACCCACNACAGTAAAGTCGAGAATAATAGCACACAATCAGCAAGTGGTTCGTGCCGATCGGGAAGTGCTTACAGACCTTTCTGAATTATCAAATAAAGCATTGNNAGAGGCGGTTGATTCAAATTTGAGTGATGTGGATGCGGTTGTTTTGGGTGATTATAATAAAGGAGTACTAAATTCANATTCAATATCCCATATTATTCAAATGGCTGGCGAAGCAGGAAAACCCATTTATGTGGACCCGAAAAAAGCCAATTTTAATATGTATAAAAATGTGCGGTTATTTAAACCGAATTTAATTGAATTTAAAAATGCCTATGCAGCAAATGAATCGTTAGAAGTTGCAGGATTTAAGCTAAAGAATGAATTAAATGCGGATATTCTAATGATTACACGAAGCGCAGATGGCGTGTCGCTATTTAATGGGTCGGATTATCATCATATTCCAACCAAAGCCCGACAGGTACACGATGTCTCAGGCGCAGGTGATACTGTGATTGCAGCATTTACATTATCGGATTTATGTGGAGCCACACCGGAAGAATCGGTGGAAATTTCAAATTATGCGGCGGGCCGAGTGTGTGAAGAAGTGGGTGTAGTGCCGATTAGTCTTGATATGTTGAATGAAATGCTTGATCATCATAACAGCATTTAATTCCTCCTTTTATCTCATTAAATNCATCTTATTATTNATTCCATTATCATGATTCGTCACTTCCTCTTATCCATTTTATATGTTAGTTTTGCCTTTACCCAACCAGAATTAAGGTTTCAAACATTCGATTGGGTTCAATATCGCCATACTGGAAAAGTAAATTCAATAACCTTTAGCGATCGATTTGCCTATATTGGTACACAATCCGGCGGTGTACTACGGTTTAATCTTTTTTCTGAACGCTTTGAAGAGCCTATTACCCGGGCACAAGGGTTGCATAGTAACATCATTACGGCNGTTCATCGCTCATCAAATAGTATGTTATGGGTGGCAACACCAATGGGAATTGAATCCAGCATAGATGAAGAAGGCGATTGGCATTTTATCGATAGAGATATAATAGGACTCCCACCCGGATCCTATGTAGAACGAATTGGTGAGTCAGAGCATTATATATGGTTAGATACGCCGGGATTGGTTTATCGCCTTGATCCATTGACCGGTATTATGATCGGCATCATGGCGAACCCAGATGAATCCGTTAATTGGAGTTCGGGGCTCTTGCGGTTTCAGCCGGAAATATCTGAATTTCTTATTGAATATTCATTCTTGGATGGGTGGATGACAGATTTGCAAAATTTGATTCATCCTGATGGAGAAAATATAGATATCACCACAATTGCAAAAAACTCATTTAATGAAATATGGATTGGGACAGCAGATGGAACCTTTTTTCGGGGTGACCCAACCATGAAAAGTATGACACCATTTCGATTTAGTCTTTCCACCAATAATATTCAAACAATTGGCGGAGATGATTCATTTTGGCTTGGGGGTCAGTTGGTGCACCTTCAATCTGGAGTCACCTATATNGATATAGATCGAGAAATCGCCGATAATTATATGTTTAACAAAACAATAAATATGGATGAAACATCCATATTCTCAATATTGGAATTGAAAAAAGAAATATGGTTCGGGGGTGAAAACACTTTATTGGTTTACAATAAAAAGAAGGATTTCTGGCGGACATATAATTTAAGACTGGGAGGAGGAGTGAGTTGGGCCACATCTATGATAGACGCTGGAGAGGATGTATGGGTAGGGAGTTCCCGCGGCATTACGATTCTGAATAAAAGTAATAAAAAACCCATATTATCAAAAGTAGAGGAATACTTCAATAATATTTATATATATGACTTGGCCGTGGGTAAAAATAAAATTTGGATTGGTACGGAAACGGGTCTATTTCTATATGATCAGACAAAAAGAATTATACAAGAATACACCACATACGGATATAAAAAGAAGGATGTCACATTCCCTTTAAAATATATTGATTATACTGCTTTTACCCAGGATTCACGGCAAATTTTAGCTGCAAATCGATCGGGAGTATTNAAATTTAATTTTATGGATCGNCAATGGTCTAATGCAGTTGATCCTGCNATTTTTGGNGGATTAGAAATCAAAGNTATGGCATTACANAAAAATATAGTGTTTATCGCTANTNAAAATGGNATNGTCCAATATGATATGAAAAATAATCTAATGGATGTGTTTAATTATTCATTTATNGGNCAGGTAAACGACATGTATATTAAGGGNAGAAAAATTTGGTTGGGAACTACCGAAGGCTTAATCTCGTACCGATATAAATGAAACATATTCATAAATATATTNTAATAATTGTGCTTTTGATTAGCCANNTATTGGTTGCTCAAATACGGCCAAACAGTAAGCGNNANNAGGAAGCGATACGCCAATATGGCTTTTCTATTTTTAGTGTNGCAGATGNAAAATCCGACTCTATNCGAATTTTAGCATTTNTGTCCGTACCCAACCATGTTTTACAATTCCTAAAGANAAAAGATGGATTTGAAGCGNAATATGAGGCAACCATTTCTTTAAAAAGAAAGAAAGGAAACCTTGTTGGCCGTCGNAATTGGTCGAATAAATTAAAAACAATAGATTANCTTGAGTCCACATCAAAAGAGATACTTACCATTCATCAAGTTGAGTTTAAAGTTGTTCCAGGAGATTATGTTATTTCTGCCGAATTGCTGGATGGAGATTCGAAAAATAGTGGAGTTCGGGAAAAAGAATTAAAATATTCCGAACATAAAGGTGATCTTGCATTATATACGCCATTTTTTCTGGATTATCTTTCCGGGAATTGGGGTTTAGATGACAATGAAATTCCCATGTTTCAAAATATTATGGGGGCAAAAGTAACCCGNGCTTCNTTTTTTGTTTCAGGAAAAATAAAACCNGNACCTTATANNTTAGAGGTTACAGTTCTCNGTTCAAAGAAAAAAGAATTATGGAAGAAATCATTTGAGTCNAATNCGAANGANGAATATTTCCACCAACGAATTATCATTCCGGATAAAATNGCGAAGCAGGGATTACGGAAAAAAGTGGATATNGTTTTAATNCAAGGGAATGAACGAAAGAAGGAATCNGTGATTTTATCCTTNAGTAAGATCGGNATTTCTTCATCCATCANTAATATTGACCAAGCTGTTNAAAATATGAGGTATATCCTTCATGATGATGAGTGGAAAAAATTAAGCAAATCTAAAANTACTGATAAAGAAACGCTCTTTCTGGAATATTGGGAAAGTCGAGATCCAACACCTGAGACTTCAGATAATGAAGTAATGAATGAATATTTTTCTCGCGTTAGTTATTCAAATAATAATTTTAAATCTTATTTGCCCGGTTGGAAAACTGATATGGGAATGATCTATATTTTATTTGGACCTCCTGATGATTTAGAAGTTTATAACGATCCGTTGAGTCGCATATATTCACAACGATGGCATTATTATCGAATCAATAAATACTTTGATTTTATTGATGAAAATGGTTTTGGAGATTATCGGTTATCCACTCCGTTTTTTAGAGGTAGGAGTTGGTGAACGTATTTCTCATTCTTGATAGTAGTATCGGGAATGAATTATCAATAATTGAGGTACGGTTGAAATCCGATTCTTTTGTTGATTCAATTTATCAGATAAATAAAGTATAAACATGATCTCAGATAGTTTTATTCTATAAGCTAACCGTAACTTTTACCAAATCTTTTGAAAGATCCAATAATGATAGACCGATTTTCATATAGTAGTCTGGAAACATACAAGAAGTGTCCAGCGCAATTTCGTTTCCGATATATTGATAAAATATATAAAGATGATGAAGGAATTGAAGCATTTATGGGCAAACGTGTCCATGAAGCATTGGAATATTTATATGAAGAAGTGATGGCATGCCGTCTTCCATTTTTGGATGGGATTATGGAAAAATATCATAAAGTGTGGGAAGAAAACTGGCATGACCGAATTGCCATTGTCCGGAAAGAAAACAAACCAAAATATTATTATGAACTTGGTGAACGATGTATCGCGGCCTATTACCGAACCCATTCACCCTTCGATCAACCAGCCATCGGCACAGAGGTGGAATTTGTTTTTTCTATGGATCAATCTGAAAATTATATGATGAAAGGAATTCTGGATAGGTTAGACCATGATGGTGAGGGAAATTATGAAATCCACGATTACAAGAGTGGGAAACGAATGTTGTCACAAAATGCTGCAGATAAAGATGGTCAATTAGCTCTATATCAAATTGCCCTAGAAAATTCATATGAAAATGTAAAATCGGTAAAACTTGTATGGCATTATCTTCAATATAATCAGAAAATATATTCACAGAGAAATGAANTAGAGTTAAATGAATTGAAGGATAGTACAAAAAATAGGATTGATGAAATTCGTGCCCATATTCAAAATGGGGGCGAATTTGCNCCTAAAAAATCGATTCTTTGCAATTGGTGTTACTATTGGGAAGAATGTTCAATTAAAAGTGGGACNAATCCCTACATTTANGATATAATGAGACTAAACCAAAANGANTTGAAAGNATTGAAAACCCTGCTTTCTAATCCTAAAAACAGAATTGATGAATCGTTGGATAATTTATACAATAAAATGATATCCAATAGCGAAATTAGTTTATACATCGATGGTGCTGCGGACCTACACTCAAAGACTGCTGGAATTGGTGGTGTTATTATAAAAGATGGCGAAGAGGTATTTTCATTTTCGGAATACCTGCATGATGCCACAAACAACGAAGCGGAATACACTGCATTAGTTAAGGGATTAAAATATCTCATCCAGTTAAAATTGTTAAATGCAAATATTTACTCAGATAGTGAACTTGTTGTGAAACAAATTAAAGGTGAATACAGAGTAAAGCATCCCCGGATGCAAGAATTATATAAAGAGGCCATGGATCAATTTCAATACATGGATACTTGGACCTTTAATCACATATTACGAGATAAAAATGATTCAGCCGATCGACTGGCAAAATCAGGACGGTTGAAAGGGAAAAAATAATTCCATTTCTCATTTTTTAATTGATGAATCCATGGGTGATTTTAAATTAGATTTGTTGTCATTAATCCGAGCATAAATTATTAAAAGATAACTAAAATGGGATTCTTCACATCTTTAACCAAACCACTTAATTGGATATCCGGTGACATTGCCATCGATCTGGGTACGGCAAATACACTTGTTTATATAAAAGGTAAAGGTGTTATGGTGAACGAACCATCGATTGTAGCCAGATCCGTCCATGATGGTAAAATTATTGCTGTAGGGTATGAGGCAAAAGCCATGGTTGGCCGAACCCACAGGGAGATTGAAACGATTCGCCCACTTCGGGATGGTGTCATTGCCGATTTTGAAATGACAGATGGACTGATACAGGGATTTATTCAAAAAATAAATATGAATCGTTTGGCAAGACCCCGTATGGTGATTTGCGTGCCTTCTGGCGTGACAGAAGTTGAACGCAGGGCTGTGAGAGATTCGGGTGAACGGGCCAACGCCCGGGAAGTTTTTTTGATTGAAGAACCGATGGCAGCCGCTATTGGGATGGGTCTCGACATATCAAAGCCGATTGGTAACATTATTGTCGATATTGGCGGAGGCACAACAGAAATTGCGGTGATTGCCCTGAATGGAGTTGTAACTAAGGAAGCCATTCGTGTTGCTGGGGATGAAATGGATGACGCCATCATCCAGTGGTTTCGGAATGAACATAAACTGGATATTGGTACCTCATCAGCAGAGTCCATTAAAAAAACTGTAGGATCTGCCATGCGTATTAAAAGCGAAGTGATTGCTGTAAAAGGCCGCGATCTTGTTTCGGGAATTCCCAAAACGATTGAAGTTTCATCGGATGAGATTCGACAATCTCTTAAAGATCCCATCAACGCCATAGTTGAAGCAGTTAAACGGGCATTGGAGTTAACCCCTCCTGAATTGTCAGCTGACATTCTTGATCGTGGAATCATTATGACTGGTGGTGGAAGTATGCTCAAGGGAATTGACCAGTTAATTAGAGAGCGAACAAATGTGCCTGTTAATATTGATGAAGAGCCCTTGCTTTCTGTTGTAAAAGGAACAGGTAAAGTACTCGAAGATGTCAAAAAATATGAGTCTGTTCTAATTTAACCTTTGAATGCGGAATCTATACTTATCCCTTTTAAAATATAAAGACCATTTAATTTTTCTGATAGCTATTACGCTATCCCTTTCATTATTATTGAAAAATGATGCACCGGATGTATTGCTTATCCGGGGAAAATTCAGCGATTATTTTTCATTTATATCTTCTCCTTTTGCCTGGGTAAAAAGTATGACCCAACTCCAAGAAGAAACCCAGTACCTCCGTGATAAAAATATCCAGTTAACGTTAGAAATGGAAGCCATATTAATGGCCCAAGGAGAAAATAATGATTTAAGGGATTTACTCCTATTCAAACGAGAAAGTAATTTGCAATTATTAGCGGCGCGGGTGGTTAATATGGGTTCTTCATCGAATTTATCCTCAATCACTCTTGATGTTGGATCGGACCAAGGGGTGAAAATCAATCAACCAGTATTGGTCCCGGAGGGAGTTGTCGGAAAAACAGTTGTTGTGGGTAAGACATCAACTATTGTTCAAATTATCAAAGATGGAAATTATAGACTATCTGTTAGAATTCTTCCATCAGGAAATGTAGGAATACTTCAATTTATTACCAATGATTACTGTGAAGTGCGTGAATTACAAAAGAACTCAACCATTTCCGTAGGTGATAAAGTGGTCACCTCTGGGTTCAGCCGTATTTATCCGGAAAATCTTCCCGTTGGNGAAGTGGTTGAAATTGTGGACGATAGGGGNAGCTTCCAGACCATTGCCAAAGTNCGGATAAAACCGNATTTAGGNGCGTTATTAAATGTATTTATTCTCCTTGAGGAGATTGATGAAGATAGTTAATATTTTATTGTTGGCAGCATTTGTATTTTTCATTCAATTTTTCTTGGTTGATTTGTTATCGTTAAAGACGATTCGCCCTGATTTCCTAGTCATTTATATCTTTTATATCAGTTTGGTTTTTGGGAAAACACCTGGAGTACTGATTGGATTTTCCTTAGGATTACTATCAGATTTATCTGGAGTAGGCTCCTTGTTTGGATTGGCCCCACTTACTTTATCAGCTACAGCATATTTATCAGGATTTTTGCATGGAAAATATGAACGACTTTTACCCTATGTTTTTCATAGCGCATGGATTTCAATCATCGCCTCTCATTTTCTTTTGATTTCTTACTTTCGATTCCAAACAATTTTTCTTTCTGACCCAATTACATTCTGGATGCGGTGGTTTATGTCGTTTTCATACACTATGCTGTTCTTTTTAATTGTTCAATTCTTTTATCCTGTTAAGGAAGCATCTCGTGCTGAAATCACCTAATTCTACATCAAAATCAAGGTATTGGATCATGATAGGTGTTGTGGTACTTGTACACTCGGCACTTGCTTTTCGATTTTTTCAGTTACAGGTATTAGACTTTGATATTTATAATCAGCGAGCAGAAAATAATCGAATTCGGGCCATGTCAATGCCTGCTCCACGTGGATTAATCCTCGATAGACATGGAGAAATTATAGTAGATAACT
>PAXB01000044.1 GCA_002715035.1 Fidelibacterota bacterium | reverse complement strand
TGTTGGATTTTGTTTCTAATTCATTAATGAGTGGCTCCACAAAATTGGAATCAACGATAGTATCATTATTCAGGAAAATGGTGTAATCCGCTTTGTTCGCGGTAGATTCAAACCCCGCATTATTTCCTCCGGCAAACCCAAGGTTTGTGGGAAATTCAATAATGTCTGTTTCTGGATATTGCTCTTTTATTGAAACCACAGAATCATCCGTAGAGCCATTATCAATCACAATTACATTCGCATTGGAATATGTGACTTTTTCAAGGGATGCCAGACAATCTAAAGTCAAATCTCTCCCATTCCAATTCAAGATAAATATGTTTACCGATTTTGCCATTATGATTCTACCAACTCCAAAACAACTTTTGCAAAATTATCCCAGGAAAACCGTTTTTTATATTCATTTATATTTTGGGAAAAGAAATACGGATTCATATTAAAATATTTTATAATACTATCAGCAATTGAATTTGGATTCGGTTCACAAATGAACCCAGTTTCACCATCCACAACCACTTCTGGAAGTCCACCCACGTTGGATACAACCACTGGAATATCAAAATGATACGCAATTGGAACCACCCCACTCTGGGTTGCCGATTTATAAGGAAGGGCAACTAAATCGGCGGCACAAAAATATTGATTCACTTTTTCATTCGGCACAAATTCAAATCGAAAATCAATTACATCAGATACACCATTATCTTCTGCCAGTTGAATATATTTATTTTCATCCCCGTAGCATTCTCCCACCACCAGAATCTTAAAATTATCAATCTTATTTTTAAATAATTTTGCAGATTCAATCAAAATATCCAACCCTTTATAACTTCGAATTAATCCAAAATTAAGAATAACTTTTTTTTCCGTAACACCTATCATATCCTTTGCTTTTTGCTTTTCTATGGATTCACCAAAAATATCATAAATAGGATGAGGTGTTCTCCTATATTTCGGATTCGGCTCAATCTTCAATAAATCATTTTCGACTGTTTTTGACATGACAACAAACCCATCGCAATAATTAAAAAACCTTGCTGTCATTGCTGAATCCAAAGCACGGGATTCATGAGGTGTGATATTGTTGCAATTCACAATGACAGTCGCACCACAGCCTTTCTTCACCCCTTTGGTAATGGATGCAAACGCCGGTGCGAAAAATGGCATCCAATATTGGAAAATGACGACGTCTGGTTTCTGACTGTTTATAAACTTTACTGTCTTCTTCCAAGAAAATGGATTAATCGAATTAATCATGGCTTTTGATNGTTTGCCTTCAAAATCAAAGAATTGTGTNTTNCCCGGAAATAATANCTGGGGATATTGTAAGGAAAATGAAATNCGATGCACCTCATGATTATTGGAAAGGGTTTCTGCCAAAGAATGATTAAACATGGATATTCCTCCCCTTAAGGGTGGAAAAGGCCCTACAAGAACAATACGCATAATAGAGAAACTAACCGATTAAGATTAAAATAATCCCTTGACCCGGGATTCCTTATCCTGATTTGAATTGGCAATCATTTCGCCAACCAATCCAATAGAAAAGAATTGAATTCCGACAACAATTATTAACACACCCAACATGAGTAATGCTATATGTTTCGCGAAGGGTTCTCCCATAAAATATTTTAAATATAAAACGTAACATTCTATAGCTAAACCAATGAGAAAGGTAAAAAGCCCNATTTGACCAAAAAAGTAAATGGGACTTTGTATATATTTTGATAAAAATAAAATTGAAATTAAATCAAAAAACCCGTGGAATAACCGTGCGCCACCATATTTTGTTTCACCATGAATCCTCGGTCTATGATGAACAATAATTTCCGTAACCTTAAACTTTTTCTGTCCTGCAAGTGCTGGTATATAACGGTGTCTTCCGCCATATATATCTAAGGTTTTAACNACAGCTTTTCGATATATCTTTAGTCCACAGTTAAAATCATGAATATTAACACCTGTAAATAATCGTGTCACAAAATTAAATAATTTCGAAGGGACTGTTTTTGAGATAGGATCCTTACGATCTTTTTTCCATCCAGACACAAGATCATATCCNTCCTCCAGTTTTCTAACTAAATTGGGNATTTCCGCTGGATCATCCTGCAAATCTCCATCCATGGTAACAATGTAGTCACCTTNTGCATATTTAAATCCTTCTGACAAAGCTGCAGATTTTCCATAATTACGGTGAAACTGAATGAGGTTNATATGGTTATCCGTTTCACTCAATAATCTTANAAGATCGACTGAGCCATCAGTAGAACCATCATCTATAAATAGNATTTCATATGCTTCGAATGATGATAATGACTGGGTTAATTGTTGGTGAAGTTCCCTTAAAGATTCCACTTCATTATAAACAGGAATTACAACAGAAATTTTCATGAATTTACCTTTATGNTGGGNATGGATTCGGGAATTTTTCGGATAAGATGAGGATATTGNACATCATATTCACGGTCCATCATGATTAATTCAATTTTTTGNTTTNCATCCTCCATGTTGAATGTNACATGCTCAATCAACGGACCATGTTCCGTTTGGTTNGATCTAAATTGAATTCNACCTGAAATTTGTTCNGATTGGTTTTTTATTCTTTCCGGATCNGAGAAAATGGACGGTATTTCTCCCCATAGAAAAGTNCGCATATCATTCGGNCNTATCATTTCAAAAAACGGTAATGAAATAAGAANAGAAGCTTGATCATATCTTCTATTGTGAAGCATATCCCATGCATCAATTGTTTCATTTCCTAAAATNAGAAATAATGTTTTTCTGCCAATCAAATCTTTAAATTGAATGTAGNCTGTATCCCGTGAAGCGGTAAANGTAAAATTCAATCGTCCCTGGATATCTCCTTCCGAAAGAATATACCCTTTTCCCCGACAAAATATTTTGTCATCTAATTTTGGGGAAAACATCCCTTGGTCTATAGTCTCACCCGGACCTATAATGGGTCCTTGTGTGCATCCCATGATAAGCGTGAACAAAATAAAATGGAATTTATTCAGGAGAAACCTTATTTATTAATCGGGCGTTATCTTTGTCCAAACTAAGGGCACGCTTATAATAATCCAGTGCATCTTCTGTTTTTTGAATTTTCATGAGGANATCTCCAAGATGCTCAAGAACAATGGCATTCTCTCCATTGATCTTTATTGATGATTCAATATACTCACGTGCTTTTTCATGGTTATCTAATTTGAAATATATCCATCCAATCGTATCCAGATAAGATGCGTTCTCAGGCTCCAANGTGATTGCTTTTTTAGCCAGGGTGAGCGCCCTTTTTAATTNGTGATTTCTTTCCACAAGACTATATGCNTAATTATTAAATGCTTGAGCATCCGTACTGTCCGTGTTTATGAGACGAAGATAAATTTCATCTGATTTTTCCCACTCCTTCACTTCATCATAAAGGATAGCCATGGAATGAAGCACATTGGGCGAGTCCGGTCGAATAGTGAGTGCTCTTGAAAAATATCTTCGTGCATCATCGAATTGTTTTAACTGGTTATGGCTCAGTCCCAGCAAATACTGAATTGAATAAATTTTATTAAATGTATCCGAAACTGGCTCAAGAATCGAAATGACATGCTCAGGCTTCTTATCTTCCAAATACACCAATGATCGACTATAATACCCCCGCCAATCTTCCGGAAAATTAGACACCAGTTTATCCGCCACTTTTGAGGCATTTTCATGATTATTTTCATCCATATATAAATCAAAAAGTGGAAAATAATAGTTTGGATTTTCAGGGGTAGCTTCAATAGCCGTTTCAAGTAGACTCAATGCTTCTTCTTTTTGACCCGCGCGATACATTAATAACCCCATTTGTGCCATGCGATCGGGAGATTCTCCATATTCAACATTCATTGATTTTAATACATCAATTCCTTCTTGATAGTTTTTTGAATTCATTATTAAATCAATATACATCCCCATATACTTGGGTTGATCTGGATCCAAGAAAGTTAAACGCTTGAAAACGGATTGTGCCTGAATAAAATCTTTGTTTTGGAGAGCCAATCGACCGCTGGTTTCCAATAAATCCAACCGTGAAGGTTCCAATTCAAACGCTTCCAAATAAAGTTTGCCAGCCCCAGAAAAGTTTCGTTTTACTTTTTCAAGTTCAGCCAGAGCGATGATATATTTTACATCATCCGGATTTAGTTTATTCAATTGAGTGAATGGTTGTTGAGCAGCCTCGTATTTTTTCTGCAGAATATATTGATCTGCCAACATCTGAAGTGCCTGTTCATCGGATGGATCTAAACCAATCGCAATATTTAGATGTTTTTCAGCCATATCCGGTTTACCCAAATTCCAATATGATTCCGCAATGGATGTATGGATGGCCCCGATACCAGGATCCAATTCAAGAGACTGTTGAAACTCTAAAATAGCCATGGCAAAATCACCTTGATTCATCATCATTTGNCCATCCATAAAGTGACGCAGTCCCTCCGGGTTGGGAGCTTTTTCTACTGCTGATTCCAGCTTTACCTGGTCTTGGGAGTTCGATATTTTAGGTACTGTTGTCCCACACCCAAAGAATATTAGTAGAAATAAGAGAATGATATTTAACTTAAATATTTTCATACGGTTTTGTTCTCGAGAATCTAAACATTAAACAAGCTCAAATGTTCCGAAAATGACTGCGGTTTTTACATTTCCAGAGCAATAGTAACATCATTCCCACCCTGCACTTTTGTTTCATACATTGCCTTGTCAGCTTTAGCGATCAAACTGCGTACTTTTTCTGCATGATGGGGAAAACCTGCCATTCCAGCGCTAATGGTTATTTTGACGGCTATACCACCTTCTAAAAACGTTTTTTCAGCAATGGATTCTACAATTCTTTGTGCAAGAGGTAAACATTCTTTAATGTCCGTATTAACGAGTAAAACAGCAAATTCTTCTCCGCCGTATCTTCCCACTATATCAATAACACGCACATTTTCAGTAATGACTTGAGCCACTTCCCGCAGGACATAATCACCATACAAATGTCCGTAATTATCATTTACNAATTTAAATTTATCTAAATCCAACACGACCAATCCCAACATTTGGTTAAATCGGCCAGCACGACTTATTTCCTCTTCGAACCGATCTAAGAATGCCTTATGGTTTAACAACCCTGTTAACCCATCATGAATCGAAGTAAGATGGACTTTTTTATACTCTTGCTGCCATTTGAGGATTGAGCTTACTGTACCGCACAATAGTTCAAGTAACCGTATATCCGAATCTAAATAAATTCTCGATTTTAATCGCTCCATCGTTATGGCGCCTATGGTTTCATTGTTGGATTTAAGTGGAACACTGAGAACGGACATAAAATTAAATTCTCGATTGTCTCCCGGTTTAAACCGATTCATCTCAGGAAAATCCTCAAACCATGNATTTGAACAAATGGTTTTTCCATCCTGGATTACCAATCCATGTAGCGTATTTTGNATATGGAATTCTTCTCCTTCATCAATATCATCATGAAGACCATCGACCAGTTTAATCATTCCTTTATTCTTGTCCCCTGCAGACAATACGATCGTCAATTTATCATATTGGAAAAAGGCACGNCATAATCCCTGTATAGATTGAAATAATTCTGATTCGTCCGATTTCACTTCTAATTGATCAAATAAATTTGCAATTCTGGTATTAAAATAATTATCGACCATGAGCGATTCCATTTGCTCTAAATCTTCCATGCCGTGGGATATAAACTGACTGAGTTTTTCAATGATATCTTGATCGCGATTTTGAATCGACGAAAAATGATCCATATAAACCAGTAAAAAGCCCACTACATTACCAGAATATAAAATCGGAAAACCAAGTAAGGATTCGCTACCCCGCCAGGTCTTGGTTCCAAGAATATTCTCCCAGCCTTCATTTTTTTTGTTTTTCTTGAAAATCGAAGGATTGCTTGTTTTTACTATAGCAGAAATAATTTCATTTTTATTTTCAATAAAATCAGAAAAATCCGAAAGTGTTTTTTCCTGACACGTAAATCCATCATTTTCGATATCTATCATATATATGGCTGCCGAAAAATCCGGATTCACAATTTTGACTAAATTGAGTACCTGCAACAACAATCGATTATAATGGGATTTAACCGCAGACGAGAAGGATGGGTCCTTTATATTACTATGGGGTGATTTAGAATTATCATCCACAATATTGTCCTTTTTGAAAAATTGTGGAAATGCGAATGAAATGAACGTAACCACAAGGCCCCCCATTGCAATGCCTTTTAATATCAAAAAGATTAATCCTTCCTGCATTGGGTAGGTAAATAGAAACAAAATTATGAAAAAGAGAACAATGACGGCGATTTGTCGGTAAAATGTCATACCACAAAATAAAAATCCCTGCGTTGAAATACACCAACTACAGGGATTATTTTAAAAATAATTTNTAAACGAAATTTATCGCTGATCTTTTACGAATTTCACTTGATTNCCCAACTTGAAATTTTTCTTTTTTTGGATGGTAGTATCAGCTGAATCTGATTCTGAAGCGGCCAAAATAGCATCCTGATTCGTACCAATAGATGGATTACGAGGAGCCGGGTTTGGTGAACCGGATATATTTCCTGTATAGGCAGGAAGTGTATTAANTGGTGAATTGGATTCTGGCCAAAGGTTTACACCGACTGTGATAAACGATACAACTAGNACCGTCATAATTCCCGCATATAATGGTGTAAANCCAAATAAAGTTTTTGAAGGTCGATTNACNATTNTTTTNGATGGTCTATTTTTTTCAAATTCNATCTTTTTATGAAGGTTCGGCATAAAACCATNTGAAGCNTTAATNGGTGATAANGTTTTAAACGATGTCATATTNGTNCGGATGGAATCAACAAGATTTTTGGCATCNGGATTTGTATTCATAAAATCCTCAAAGGCCTTCCTTTCGGAAAGGGGTAATTCATTGTCTAAATATGCTGAAATGGCATCTTCAAATTGGTAACGATCCATCAAATTATATTCTCCTATTTTAAATCTTTTAATTCTTTTTGCAGCTGTAATCTAGCCCGGTTAATTCGGGATTTAACTGTTCCAAGTGGAACTTCGACTATCTTACTAATCTCTTCATAAGAAAGTTCCTGAATATCTCTCAAAATGGTAACTGTCCTAAAATGTAGAGGTAAATTTTGAATAGCGGCCTGGATTTTCTTTTCAATATATTCACTTTGGACGACTTCATCCGTCTCCGGTGCTACAGAAGGCAGTTCGTAATCCCGGTCTTCCGGGCCCATTTGACTTATATTGGTTACTTTGCGGTTTTTTCTTTTCCTCAATTCCGTTTTAGCTAAATTTCCAGCGATGGTATAAATCCATGTGGAGAATTTTGCGATATTGCGATAATAATGTTTGTGCGTGTACAGTTTTAACATTGTGTCTTGAATAATATCTTCCGCTTGTTCCATATCGTTCACAAATCTGTACACAAAAGTCATGAGTTTATCCCGATACCGGTTTACCAATTCGGTATATGCCTGCTCATCCCCCTCTTGAAAACGGGCAATCAATTCCTCATCTGTATAACGAAATTGATTATCCATTATATACGGTGGCGTAGACAAATTCGGTGATAGCTGATTCATCTTTAATACGGGAGGATTTTAATTGTTTATCAATATGCGCCAATCGCTTGAGCGCAAGGGTGATTTCTTTACTGGTATACTGGTTTGCATAATTGCCTAGTTGTTTATTCACACTGGGTGATAATCGAGTGTAACCCATTTTTACCCTATTTGTTCCACGGAAAATTTTGTGAAATAATAATTCCTGAAAAAACTCGGTTAAAGGGTATAATAAACTAATCATCGATATATCCTGCGAAACCAATGCACGACCAAGTTCCATGGATTTCTTGAGCTTTCTTTGGCCTAAATAATTGAAGAATTCATATTGTCGGAATTTTCTTTTCCATCCTGAAAATTGTTTTATATCATCTTGATTAATTTCACCATCTGCAGAAATGGCTATTTTATCAATTTCGTTTTTCAAATGATTGAGTGAATCTCCTGCTATATCTATGAGTGTTTTGATAATATCCGGCGATACATTTTGAATATCATTTTCTTTAAAGAACATATGGGCCCATTGAATCATTTCACGCTCAAAAGGTGTGGAACAGGAAATTGGACTGATTCCTTTGACTAATGATTCTAAAAATTTGTTTTTGGCCCCATACTCGTCTTGCATCATGATAAGGGTATGGCCTTCTAAAGGATGATGTATGTAATCTAAGAATTCGTCTCTTGCTTTCCCTTTAAGCGCATTGGGATTCCGTAGTAAAAATAATTTTTTTAAACTAAATAAATCGGCTGCAGTTAGATAATCTAAAATATCTTTTGAACTCATTTCATCAGGAATCAATACTGTTTTATGAATCGATTCTCCATTGAATAATTTTTTGCTGAGTTTTTCTGCAAATAATTGTTGAAGAAATTGATCCTCTCCCATCAAATAGTATACTGGATTAATTTTTCCCTTTTCCAAAGATTGGATTGCATCATTGATGGGGATTGTGTTGATTTTAAATCGTGCCATTTTATATTACTAAGTAAGTGATGAGTCCAACCATTATACAATAGTATCCAAATCGGTGAAACTTTCCACTTTCTAATAATCCTAACAACCATTTTAAGGAAATAGTACCAACGATAAATGCACTGAAGAATGCCAGTAATAATTGAAGCATCGGAATCGAAATACTTCCCGGCTGAGTATCCAACGCAGTAAGTAACCCTGCACCAGCAATAACTGGAATAGCCAGCAAAAATGAAAATTTGGCTGCATCTTTTCCCGATAGACCTAATGCAAGTCCAGTACTGATGGTCATCCCAGACCGGGATATTCCCGGTATCATAGCAAAGGCTTGAGTCAGTCCTATCAAAAGGCCTTTTTTAAAATTTAATTGCTTATTCTTTCTATTTAATTTTTGAGTCAACAATAAAATAATTCCTGTGAAAATTAATGAACCAGCAACCATGGGTATTGAATCGAATAAATCTGTGATCATATCCCTAGCTGCCAATCCAATAATGACTGCTGGTAATGTACCCATAATCAAAAATAAAATATATTTTTGTGTATCTTGATTTTGAAATGAAATAAGGAGGGATGAAAGATCTTTCCAAAAAACCCATATAACACTAAGAAGCGTGCCCAAATGGGTCACCACTTCAACAACATTTCCGGGTGAATTGACGCCCAAAAGCGCCTGTCCGAGGACCAAATGTCCGGAACTGCTTATAGGTAAAAATTCAGTAATGCCCTGAATTATGCCAAGTATTATTGCGTCAAATAGAGTCATATGGGTAGAAAATTGTTGCGCAATTTATCAGGAAGAATATAGAATAAAAAGAAAAGCTATCGCCAGCCCGCAATTGCAATCATTCGACCAGATTTTTTACCATCACGCCGATAAGAATAATATAAATCCTCTCGACAACTGGTGCAGTCATCGTCAATAATTATATTTTCAGATTTTACACCTGAATCAATGAGTTGATGTTTTATGACACTTTTCAAATCCAGCATCTGGCGGTCACCCTCTCCTGCAATTGAAAAAGAATTATCAAATTGGCCACTGACTTCCGGGCCAACTTCAAAACAACATTGATTAATGGCTGGCCCAATCATGGCTCTAATATTGTCAACATTACTGCCTACCTCTTTCATTCGCTTAACGGCTCGTCTTGAAATATTAGTTGCAGTACCACGCCACCCCGAATGTACTAGCCCAAAATGCCCAGATACCTTGTTTCCTAAAAATAATGGAACGCAATCCGCAACTTGAATGCTTAGAACAATCTCTTTATTAATGGATATGACACCATCCGTTTCCTCAATCATGGCCGGTTTGTTTACCAATATAACTTTTGATGAATGAACCTGTTTAGGATAAGCCAATTTATTTGGATCAAACTTTAATGATTTCACAATAGCTCTTCGGTTATCCGTTATAGAATCAGGTTCATGTTTTTGAGTCAAAACTGCGCAAAACCCCTCCATGCCGAACCAATCGGAATAATCTTTATAATTCAAAATTTTCCTTATGGATATTGCAATGGCACCAAACGAAGAGAGTCGCCATAAAACACACCACGCGGAATCAAATCATTACCGTTAAACTCCAATATTTGGAATGCAGCATTCACATGGAGATTTGATGGGTCCGGAGAATAGTTATACCCTTGACCCGAATATAAATCGACAGACTTTAATGATTGACTCATCGATTTGCGGGACTGAGATTCAAGGTGCAACTGTGTAAGCATATTCGCTGTGTTGTATCCACGATAATATGCAATTCTTAATTCGCCGTCGAATCCTGTTGAATCAAATGGTGATGCATAAAAAGTGGTAATGATGGACAAATCTTTTAAATAAGGTCCAATATTATCTTTTTGTAAAATCTTTTGATTCTGCCAATTTTCATTTCCAATTATTTTCGCATTAAAATTATACATTGGTAATTGCGGTCCGATATATTCTAAATCATCTTTATGAATCGGAAAGTAAATACCCTGTATGGTATTCAACACTATTTTTGTGGAATCTGAAGAAGACATTCTTTTTTGTTTTGTTTTGGGTAAGTCAAAAAAGTCCTCTGCAGAAATGTCAAAAAGGGCATCCAGACTGTCAATCTCCATTCCCAATGCTTCATCAAACGATTCCTCTTTGGGCAAAAGACTGAAGGCAATTCGTCTTAAATTTTTGAATTGTCTTTTGAGGTTTTTTGGTTGTCCCGAGTACCATTCCGTTGCTACCACCGTTCCGCCAAGTAGATCCACTTCCTTTATAAAGGCATCCGTTTGGATTTCACCGTAGGAATCTGCTGGTGCAATGATTGCCAAACTATCCAGTTTCAAAATATTCATGGCATAATGAGCTGCGGCCTTTCCCTGCATAGAAATAGTGGCATTAATTTGAAAAATGGCAGGGTTTATTTCACTTAGATCATTTTGCTGAATGGTCGTGAGGATAACAGGAATATCAGCTGATGTCAAGGCACTGGCGACAACTAAAGAGGTCTGATGATCTAACGGGCAAATAAGGGCCAATAATTCATCATGCTGTGCCAGTTTTTTAGCAATTTTTATCGATTCAAGCGTATGACTACGATTATCTTCTACGAGAATTGACAATCTTTGATTTGTTTTTCCATTTGGGTTTTCTCCATCGTAGAAACCGGATAAAAATGCTTGACCCATTTCCGATTGATCCCCTGACAAAGGGAGTATAATGCCAACCATAGTTAGGGGACTCGGTGGTGCATAAGATGCACGCAAAAGTATTTCATAAATAGGGAAATACGTATCCTGTAACTGACCAATATTTACTTGGTTCAGAGTAAGTGCTGCATCATCGGGATGACCCTTTGAAATTTGGGCATTGGCTTTAGCTATGAGGTGAATATTTCTGATTTCAGGATCAACTTCAAGGGTGAGTAATTCATCTAAAAGAAGTGTGGGTAATTGTATCTGAATTAATCGCAGTATCTTTGAATCAATCTTATTACTGAAATTAGCTTCGATTGAAAGTTTTTTCGCCCGGTGATACATCCGATATGCGGATGGATAATTCCCTTCATTCACATATAAATCGCCCAAGCTTTCCATGACATTTTTCATGTACGGACTTTCTGGAAATTGCGTAAAAAATAACCGAGATGTCTCCTTAGCAGATTCTACCCGATTCAAACCCATTTGGGATTTGATGAGTAATAGGAGAGATGATTCCTTATACGTACCGGATTCGCCGTCCAATATTTTTATCAAGATCGATTCACTCGTGGCAAACCTGCCTTCGTTATATTCTTCTACAGCTTTATTAAATTGGCGATCTATCAACTGGGATTGAAACCAATTCTGGCCAATGCATGGAAAACACAAAAGCAGAAATAATATGGATTTATACTTTTTCATTTTGGTTTCAAGGGACCTTCCAACACATAAATTGGTATGAGGTATGTGTTAAATGGTGTTTAGTTCCCGAGAAAATAATATGGTAAGTAATGTTAAATGGAACGAATCTGAAAATATTATTCGACCGTGACGAAGTTCGTTTTGATGTAAGAAGAGAACTCGTTCCTCATCTTGTTTTTGACTATGTAATTACCACTCATCAATTCTTTCCTTCTGAATATTCAAAACCTATCTCAAAAGACAGAGAAAATTTACACCAAGAGATAGACAAACTTCATCAATTAGGTTGGGGTTATACAAAGATTCATACTCAATTAAGAAAGAATGGTTTCAATATTGGAAAAAACAGTACAACGATTGATTAATTTCTATAAAATTTTACTTACTAAGTTTTTTTGTTTGTAGTATTACTTCCCTATTATCAAAACCTTTAATCTCCCAACCTTGTCCAC
>PAXB01000043.1 GCA_002715035.1 Fidelibacterota bacterium | reverse complement strand
TCCTGAAGGGATGGTTATCAAAGAAAATGGGATTAAGGTAGTGTCAGATGTGTGGAATCACATTGAATCCATGCAGGTGAATGAAGCCATTGAAACAACACTTCAGTATATCCGTAGCGTGAATAAGTATATGGAAACAATGGCGCCATGGAAATTGGCTAAATCCGATAACGATGCAGCTGGAAAGGTTCTTTTTACTGCAGCGGAAGCATTGCGAATTAGCGCAGTATTATTGGCACCGGTTATGCCGAACCGAACTCAGATAGTTTTAGAAACATTTAACGCTGCAGGGTCCAGTTTGGAATGGGGTGGATTAACGCCGGGAAAGAGTCTCAACAAGCATGATGTTCTATTTCCGAGGATCGATGTTAAAAAAATGGAAAGGCCCAGCCAATCTAATGGTAAGAAAACTGAGCCAAATAATGTAATCACATTTGATGAATTCCAAAATGTTGAGCTNAAAACAGCGAAAGTGTTGGAAGCTGAAAAAGTAGAGGGTGCTGATAAATTATTAAAGCTTCAGATTGAGGTTGGAGATGAAAAAAGACAAATCATTTCTGGNATTGCCCAACACTATTCAACGGAGAACCTTATAGGTAAAATGATTGTAGTTGTGACAAATTTGAAACCGGCGACCATTTTTGGTTTGGAGTCNTATGGTATGTTGTTGGCGGCAAAAAAAGGAAAAGATCTTACATTAATTACCATAGATGGTGAGAAAGTCAAAAGTGGAATGAAAATTTATTAATGCTATCTAAGTAATTGACAACAGCATTAAAAATTTAGTATAACCCGGGCATCCTTATTTAAGGCGGGATTCAGCAGCAATAAAACCAAAAGCGGACCATTGANTCCCTTCAACGATCNTCTTGAAAATTNGCTGGGCTTTTTCTTCATTTCCGTTAATCGAATAATAGTTACCCAGACCAAATGCGAGTGTNGTGTTATTTAATGATTGACCCATTGTTATTTCATTTCCCAATATAGCGGGATCAACTTTACCCTGATGAATTTTCAGAATAGTATGATACGAATGGTTTTCGATTAGGCTCATATCATCTTTGATTGAATTCAATAAATTAGTTGCCTTCTTATTTTTACCAAGGTGTTGATAAATAACATACAGCCAATTGGNTGCTGCCACATAACTATCGGGATTTTCAGCGATATTTAAACATTTTTCATATGCATGCCGTGCCTTATGATATTTCCCCTGGATGTAATAAGTGAGCCCGAGATGATAATAGATATTTCCTTGAAGCGTACTGGTGGGGATGCCGAGGGCATTGGGCAGGCCATCCGGTTCTATCTCATTGGGTTTCCCGCGTGTTAGTCTTGTAGCTTTTTTAAAATCTNTTATTGCAAGATCAAAACAGCGGGAAGAAATATACCGATGGCCACGATGGCGGTAAAACCGGGCATCCTTTGGGAATTGGTCAATTCCTTTAGAATANATCTCAATGGCATCCTCATAATTACCCAGGTAAGCCGTACGNCGGCCCAGCCAGATCANATTATCCGCACTGGGGTCTTTAGAAAAATTTAGCTTGGCCTCCGCCAGNTTGGTTTCATAGATCACCTTNGCTTTGTCACTGATATNAATTTCAGGAATAAGTGTTTCACAGTTTTGACTCAACAGGGAAGAAAATATGGTTACCAGTATCGTAGTTAATATTTTTTTCATATTCTTGGTTTTTCTAAAGTCTTNATTAATGTATTCCTGAAAATTTTAATATTTTATCTGACGGGGTAGAAATATCAATTATCCTTTCAATCTTTACACCTGCCGAATCTATTTGAATTTTTATTTCAGATTGAGGTGGATTGGTTTCCACACATGCATAACAAAATATTTCTGCCTCAAGTCCATCACAAGAATGAATACTTTGAGTAATGATAGTCAAATTTTCTGAATGTCCAATTGGATCATTTTTTGTTGGATCTGGTGGCAGATTTTCAGTCAGTTTATCCATTTCAATACCGATTTTTTCTTGTTCCTTAATAATTAATCCTGTTTTCAGATTACCACAATTTACCTCAGTGACTTCATTGCGAACGGAATCATCGCAAACAGAAATAAAGAATGGCAGCATAAAAAATACAATTTTTGATCTGAATTTATAGAATCTCAAATTTTAAGAAGTGGTTAATTGGTGGGATTTTGGCTCTGCTTTTAAAAAATAAATGGTCATACCTAAAGATAAGAACAAATAAACACCGATGATGATTGCAGGTTTTCCTTCGGTTCCAAACCATGAANATTCTTGGAGCCACATAAATCCAACACCCAACATAAATTTTATTCCTTCTGAATAAATGGCATATTTTTTACCATCCAATAATGATGTATATGCAAAGACATTGATAATTAAAAATAATGCGTATAAAAATATTAAGGTCGGTTCGACCCGTGTGCTTACCATGAACAAATGAAACATAAATCCAAAAGTAATAAACATTTGTAACCATGCCCATCTGATGAGAATAGGTGAATTCACCGTCTTGTATTTGATTTGTTCAAATGGGTTCTCAATTGTTTTAACCGGGAAATTTTTAGCCACATCTTCCGGTCGCCAGCCTGTTGGCATAAACCAGATTCGGATTTTATCCCACCATTTTTCTGTATGGAACGCATCCTGAATCAATTGCCAAAGATGTTTAAAATTAATGATAATGGGATTCCATGTATCTGCAGGGCGGAGGATGCCATAAACCGGTTTTACATTAGCCAACTCCGGTTGGAAGGTNCCAAAAAGTTTATCCCAAATAATGAAGATTGCACTGTAATTCTTATCCAAATATTCTGGATTAATACCATGATGAACGCGATGNTGGGAAGGTGTAACAATTACTTTTTCCAGCCANCCCATTTTNTCAATCAAACGGGTGTGATACCAGAATTGGAGGAATAAATGGATGGGTCCNAGAACCGAAAAGATGGAAGCAGGGACCCCAAGTAGTGCGGCGGGAATCATCAGTATCGCCCCAAATTTGACCGTGTCAGAAATAGATTGCCGAAGGGCACAAGCCAAGTTGAATTCTTCGCTGCTGTGATGAATAATATGCCGATTCCAAAAAATATTGACACGGTGATTTAAGCGATGGAGCCAATATTCCGTAAAATCCTCCACAAAAAAAGCTACGACCACTGCTGCCCAAACTGGCTCCAGTTTATAAAGGGTTATATGGTCCACCAGCCATGTATAGCTGATAATTATAAAACCATATTTGAGTCCATCCCGGACTGTATTGGTGATACCTGAACTTAAACTGGAAATCATGTCTGACGGATTATTCACCTGTATTTTCATTCTTTTGGCCACGATCATCTCAATTCCAATCAAAACGGAAAAAATAGGAATGGCGACCATGAGGGATGAAATGTAATAATTCATTATGTCATTGAATTCAACGGGATCCGATTTCCTTCACTATCTAAGAACAAGGCCATGAAACCGTGTTCTTCAGAAATTGGTTTTTTGGTTTGAAGGACTTCACCCCCAGCCCCACTATGGGGAAAAATACCCATTTTTAACGCTCCTGCTTCAAAGGAATCAATTTTCATGTTATAAATGGTTTCATAAAAAGTTTTTGCCCTGTCAAAATTACTTACAGGGATTTCGAACCAATGAGTCCAGGNTCGATTTATTGCTTCAGCCATAAAAGTTCCTAATGGTTAATCCTTTATTCCTCCTATAAAAGAGGTTTATCTTCACATTCTAATTTAAGAATAAAAAATACCAATATGCTCACCGATACCCACTGCCACCTATTTTATGAAGATTTAAAAAATGATATAAATGGTGTGCTAAAGCGTGCAAATGATTTAGATGTAAACCGATTTATTTGCGTAGCCACAAATTTAGATGATGCTCGAGAATGTCTATCCCTTGCAGAAAANTACAATAATATTTTTGCTTCTGTTGGCGTACATCCCCACGATGCANAAGATGCTCCCAATGATTATATCGATCAAATTTACGATCTCATGACATTTGATTCTATGGTGGCCCTCGGGGAAATGGGACTCGATTATTTCCGGAATATTTCCGATCCGATTATCCAACAAAAAGTGTTTCGAGAACAAATGCAAGTAGCAAAGGATCTTCATTATCCGGTCATTTTTCATAATCGGGATGCGGATGCGGATGTGATTCAGGTGTTAGCAGATTATCCGGACGTAATCGGTGTTGCCCATTGTTTTTCCAGCAATCTGGAAACGGCCAATGCCTTCCTTGAAATGGGGTATTATATTTCTTTCTCTGGGAATCTTACATTTAAAAATAGCCATTTGCCAGACGTCGCCAAGGAAATACCTTTGGATAAAGTCCTTGTTGAAACAGATTCGCCTTATTTAAGTCCCGAACCTTTTCGTGGCAAACCCAATGAGCCGGGCCGAACGAGATATGTGGCTGAAAAATTGGCGGAAATTCATAGAATCCCATTTGAAGAAATAGCCAAACAAACATCCCAAAACGCTTCAGAACTTTTTGGTTTTTCTAACTTGTCAGACTGAGTTTAAAGAAGGGTAAGTTGAATCTAACGATGATAAAATTAGATAAAATAAACACAACATATTTATCCTGCAACCCTGCCCTATTGCTACGGCAAGTAAGTTTTGTGTTCCCCACGAAATTGATGAAAGAATTAAGAGCGTTTATTTTTCCTCCGTGTCTCAGCGTCCTTCCATTTTGAGAAAAGCCCACCCATTCCGTAAAAAGTGGGGACAAAACTTTCTCACCGACACTAACCTCTTAAATCGCATCGTCCGCACTGTAGATCCCCAAAAGGGTGATTCAATATTAGAGATCGGCCCCGGCGATGGCTCCCTCACAGAAAAAATATTTCCAAATGTAAGAGAAATGGCCGCCATTGAGATTGATCCATTGCTCATTAAACACCTTTCAATTCGGTCGGATCTTGAGGGACTGCAAATCATTAATGGTGATGTATTACTTCAGGATATTGAAAAAATCCCAATATCAAATCCAGTTCGAATCATTGGCAACATCCCATATAACATTACCTCGCCCATAATTATTTGGCTCATTGAGCAATTGGATTATTGGGATGATGCATTCATTATGATGCAAAAAGAGGTTGGGGAACGGCTGACGGCAAAGGTTGGGACAAAAAATTATAGTCGTTTATCTGTGGTTGTTGGGGTATATCTAAATATGGAATTGTGTTTCACCATTCCACCAGATGTTTTTTATCCAAAGCCTAAAGTGGATTCTGCTATCATTAAGTTTACAAAAAAATCCAACCCAATTGTGCCAGATGAACAGTATGTGAAATTCAATAAAATTGTAAAAGCAGCTTTTTCAAAGCGTAGAAAAATGCTCCGGAATTCTTTAGCNGGGTTTGATATACCAAAAGAAATAAAGTCCGAAATTGACTTCACCCGACGACCTGAGACATTAACAATCCAAGAGTTTGCGAAACTATTGACATAATAATTAGTTATATCTACTTCTTGGGTAGCATATATTATTTAGTGTAAATTACTCAGCTTTTCCCTCAACAAAAACAAGGTTTTAAAATATGGCCAAAGCAGGTAGACCCATNAATGAATCCAACCGTAGTCTAAGTCAGTACTTAGAAGAGATCGGTAAATACGAACCACTTCATCCTTCCCGAGAGGTAGAATTGGCAATAGCCATTAAAAAAGGGAATCGATTGGCAATGAAGGAATTGGTGGAAGCTAACCTTCGTTTTGTTGTATCAGTGGCAAAAGATTACCAAGGCCAGGGACTTCCTTTGACAGATCTAATCAATGAAGGCAATATGGGCCTAATGAAGGCCGCCGGCCGTTTTGATGAAACGCGTGGATTCAAATTTATTTCATATGCTGTGTGGTGGATTAGACAATCCATTTTACAAGCCTTGGCAGAACATTCAAGAATTGTGCGCTTGCCATTAAACAGGGTTGGGACGATTTCAAAAATTACCAAACAAGCTGAAAGATTGGAATCTGAAATAGAACGATCACCGAATGAAGAAGAAATCGGACGGAATCTGGAGATGACCAGTGACGAAGTGATTGATGCTATGCGGATTTCTCGGAGACATCATTCCTTGAATGCGCCATTTCGAGATGGGGATAAAAATTCTCTTATTGATGTAATTAAGGACGATGGACAAATTCATCCTGATGAACCGCTAATGGCGGAATCGTTGAAGGATGAAATTCGTCAATCATTAGAAACATTAAAAGCACGGGAATGTCAAGTGATCAAAATGTATTTTGGTATTGATCGTGACTACGCTCTCACACTGAATGAAATTGGTGAAGAATTTAGTTTAACTAGGGAGCGGGTTCGCCAAATTAAAGAAAAGGCGATTCGACGTTTACGTCACCGATCCAGAAGTAAATCTTTAAGAACATATTTAGGCTGATCGAGAGGAGGTGAAATAGATCATGGTTGAAGTAACCGTAAAAAGCGGGGAACAACTCGAACGGGCACTGCGCCGCTTCAAAAAAAAGTGGGAACGTGCCGGTGTGTTACGAGAAGTCAAACGAAAATCATTCTATATCAAACCAAGCGATGAGCAGCGGGCTGCGCGGAAAAAAGCTGTACGTAGAAGATTGCGTTTTGCAAGGTACGAAAAGATATAGTTCATTTTATCAAATTGACCCATTTTATGAAAAAGGTTCGGTATTTTACCGAACCTTTTTCATTGTTTTAAGGAATTTATTATGATTATTCGAAGTATATCCGGTGTCCGGGGGCTTATTGATTCACACCTATCTTCTGAAATAATAAAAGCATATGCCCGGGCGTTTCATACCCATATAGATCAAGGGCTTGTATTTCTTGGTCGTGATAGTCGCCCATCTGGTGAAGATTTATTAAATGCATTTACAGAAGAGTTGATTCGATTGGGTAGGGACGTAATTATCTGTGGCATTGTACCCACACCAACCGTTCAATTTATGGTGGAAAAATCAGAGGCGGCTGGTGGAGCCATTATCACAGCCAGCCATAATCCAATTGAATGGAATGGGTTAAAATTTGTCCGATCGGATGGTACCTTTTTCAATTCTAAAGACTGTGAGGATTTATTTGAATGTGTCGATCGGGATGATGCTCTCGAATCCGCCAGTGAACCTGGGTTGTTTTTTCCAGATCAGAATTCTATACTAAAACATTCCATTCATACTATTGAACTTTCCTGTATCGATTTAAATGCCATTCGAAATCGAAAGTTTAAAGTAGTTATTGATGCGGTGAATGGCGCCGGCTCTGAGGCGCTCCCTCTATTATTGGCACATTTGGGTTGTGAAGTAATTTCCATCCATTGTGAGGGTAATGGTGAGTTCAAACGTGGAACTGAACCATTACCTGAAAATTTAGGAGACCTAAGAAAAACTGTCATTAAAAATGAAGCTCACGTTGGTTTCGCTGTGGATCCGGATGCAGATCGACTGGCAGTTGTCAATGAAAAAGGCCAAGCATTGGGGGAAGAATACACACTCGTTTTAGCGGCTGAAGGCTACATAAAGAATAAACAATCAAAAGAGACTTTTGTTACAAACTTATCTACTTCTTTGGCACTTGAAAAAATGGCCGAATTAAATAACTGTACCGTAGAAAGATCTGCTGTTGGAGAGATTAATGTGGTTCAAAAAATGATTGAGGTAGGCTCAGAACTAGGCGGCGAAGGAAATGGGGGAGTTATCCTGAAAGAAGCCCATCTGGGAAGGGATTCATTGGTAGGTGCAGCCATGGTATTAAATAGGATGGCACAGGATAATATACCCTTGAGTCAAATTCATGCAGCGTTGCCACAATTCTATATTGTAAAGGACAAGATTAATTTAGACGCAATTGAAAAGGATGCAGTTCTGGAGAAAGCCAAATCTGTTTTTACCGATGCAGAAGTAAATACGATCGACGGTGTAAAATTCACATGGGAGGATAGCTGGATTCATCTCCGAAGCTCAAATACAGAACCCATTATGCGCATCTATGCGGAAGGGTCATCAATACGGATTGCCCAAGGGCTTGTGGATAAAATCAAAAAAACCATTTTATGAAAACAAGCAGGATAAATATTTATTTCTAATCAGGTAAATTCTCAATATCAAATTGATAAAATAATTATGGAAACGTTTATACATAGAATTGATCAAGTGGGCGCTCAGGAAAGAGTTTCAAGGCTTTTTTCTCGAAGTATCAAAAAAGAATCTAAAATAGATGCGTTACATACTGTATTAAGTATGATTGATTTAACGACTTTAGAAGGAAAAGATTCTCCGGGAAAAGTAAAACAGTTATGCTACAAAGCAGCTCATTTACATGATCAATTTCCAAATTTGCCATCAGTTGCGGCAATTTGTGTTTATCCCACTATGGTGCCCATTGCAAAAAAAGCACTTGAAAATACAGGAATAAATGTCGCTTCTGTTGCCACTGCTTTTCCAAGTGGAATGACATCTCTTGAATATAAATTAAATGAAGTTAAAATGGTGGTTGCAGATGGAGCGGATGAAGTGGATATGGTCATTTCCAGAGGGAAATTTCTTCGGGGGGAATACACGTATGTGGCAGATGAAATTGCATCTGTTAAAGAAGCCTGTGGAAAGGCCCATTTAAAGGTTATTTTAGAGACAGGCGAATTGGTAACCTTGGATAATGTTCGTTTAGCTAGCGATATTGCAATGAAAGCAGGGGCTGATTTCATCAAAACATCCACAGGAAAAGTATCACCGGCGGCCACACCTTCCGTGGTACTTGTTATGTTAGAAGCCATTCGTGATTATTACAAGAAAACAGGCAAAAAAATCGGCATGAAACCTGCTGGTGGTATTAGCAAAGCAAAATTGGCAATTCAATATTTGGTAATGATTAAAGAAACATTGGGGCAGGATTGGCTGCATGCTAACTTATTTCGATTCGGCGCCAGTTCTCTGGCCAATGATGTGTTGATGCAAATTGTTAAGCAGTCAACCGGTGTGTATCAATCAGCAAACTATTTCTCAATGGATTAAGGTAAATCAAAGATGGGTAAAAAAAGTAAAAATACAGATGTAAATCCAGATTGGTCATACAGTCCCGCTCCGGAAAGTGCAGATCATATTCAGATTAATAAGAAAAACGATCTTTTTATTGATGGGAAATTCATTCCATCGAAAAAGGGAAATTATTTTGAAACAATTAATCCTGCGAATGAAGAAAAATTGGCAGATGTAGCTGAAGCGGATCAATCGGATGTAGATAAAGCAGTCAAAGCGGCCAGAACTGCATACGATAAAGTCTGGTCCAAAATGGATACTGCTGAACGGGGAAAATATATTTATCGCATTGCACGCTTGATCCAAGAACGTGCCAGAGAATTTTCGGTTATTGAATCTATGGATGGGGGGAAACCGATTCGTGAATCAAGAGATATTGATATTCCATTGGTATCGGCTCATTTCTTTTATTATGCAGGCTGGGCGGATAAACTGGAATATGCATTTCCCGGTAAAAAAGCAGTACCCGTCGGTGTAGCCGCGCAAATTATTCCGTGGAATTTCCCTTTATTAATGGCAGCGTGGAAAATCGCACCTGCATTGGCGACGGGGAACACAGTTATTTTAAAACCAGCTGAAACAACGCCCTTAACAGCCATGAAATTGGCGGAAATAATTCAAGAAGCAGATTTACCGCCCGGCGTTGTGAACATTATTAATGGTGATGGCAAAACCGGTCGTGCCATGGTAGAACATCCTGATGTGAATAAAATTGCCTTCACTGGATCAACAGATGTTGGGAAACTGATAATGCATTCGGTAGCAGGTACGGGAAAAAAATACACGCTGGAACTGGGCGGAAAAGCGGCTAATATTATTTTTGAAGATGCAGCGATTGATCAAGCAGTAGAAGGCATTATTGATGGAATCTTTTTTAATCAAGGACATGTGTGTTGTGCTGGATCGCGATTATTTGTTCAAGAAAGTGTGGCTGATACGGTCATTTCGAAATTGAAAGACAGAATGGAATCGTTAATTGTGGGTGATCCACTGGACAAAAATACAGATATCGGTGCCATCAATTCAAAAATGCAGTTAGATAAAATTAAAATGTATGTGGATATTGGCCAAAAAGAAGGCGCCTCAATTCACCAATCATCGTGTAGATTACCTGAAAAAGGATATTGGTATGCACCGACCATTTTTACAGATGTAAGCCAATCTCATCGCATTGTGCAGGAAGAAATATTTGGTCCTGTTTTGGCGATTCAAACATTCCGAACGGTGGATGAAGTGATCACCAAGGCGAACAATACGCCTTATGGACTCTCCGGAGGTGTNTGGACGGATAAAGGTGCGAAAATATTTCAAGTATCCANAGCCATTCGTTCTGGTGTATTATGGGCGAATACATTTAATAAGTTTGATCCGACATCACCATTCGGTGGGTATAAAGAAAGCGGCATGGGTCGCGANGGCGGATTAGAAGGATTAATGCCTTATGTTAATCTGGTTTAGCGGGAGTAATAACGATGAGTAAACGAGAAGATATTAAAAAAACATATAAACTGTATATTGGCGGAAAATTCCCCAGAACGGAATCGGGACGTTACATCAAATGGACTGATCAAAAAAAATCGATCCAAGTGAATATTTGTCGTGGCTCCAGAAAAGATTTCAGGAATGCTGTGGTTGCAGCCCGGAGTGNATTTCCCGGTTGGTGCTCAAAAACAGCTTATAATCGAAGTCAGATTTTATATAGAATCGGAGAAATGCTGGAAGGCAGACGCAGTCAATTTTTGGATGAGTTGATGCTCCAGGGTTCTTCGAAAAAAGTAGCCGAAAAAGAAATCAACCAATCCATTCACCGTTTAATATACTATGCGGGCTGGGCGGATAAATATCAGCAAATATTCAGNCGAGTCAATCCTGTGGCTCTGCCCTATTTCAATTTTTCCTATCCAGAACCGACGGGAGTGGTTTCAGCTGTCGCACCAAATGACTCATCTTTAATCGGGTTGATCTCAATCGTTGCACCCATCATAGCCGGAGGAAATACGGTTGTAGTATTGGCATCAGAAGAAAATCCGTTGTGTTCCATTACATTTGCAGAAGTGCTACACACGTCAGATGTCCCCGGTGGCGTGGTAAATATATTGACAGGACATCGGTCAGAATTGTTAGAACAATTTTCGTCTCATATGGATGTGAATGCCATTGTGTATTGCGGCACTGANCCGGAAGAAATAAAACTCGTCCAAGAAAATGCTGCGTTAAACGTAAAACGGCCCATTGTTTATTCTGACGAAAATTGGCTCGATAAAAATACCCAGGATCCATATCGAATTTTGAATACGTTAGAAACTAAAACAACATGGCATCCGGTAGGTGTATGAGTAGAACAGTTGAATATATACAATCAAAGTCCCAAGGAATAAATCCTACAGTTGGGATTATTCTGGGTTCTGGTTTAGGATCTTTCGTGAATGTTTTAGAAAATCCCATTTCATTATCCTATGATGAATTAGATGGATTTCCAGATGCGGGTGTTTCCGGGCATAAGGGAAAACTTCATTTAGGAAAAATTAATCATACNGAAATAGCCGTTCTTCAAGGACGTGCTCATTATTACGAAACGGGCGTTGTGGATGCCATGAAAATTCCCATTCGTACGTTGGCCGGACTTGGGTGTGAATCACTGATTTTGACCAATGCCGCCGGCAGTTTAATGGAAGAAGCCCAGCCGGGAAGCGTAATGGCAATAACAGATCATATCAATTTTACTGGTGTAAATCCATTGTTTGGCGAAGGAAGTAATAACCGATTTGTGGATATGGCTGACGCGTACAATTCGGATATGCGTTCAAGATTCNATAAAATTGCAGATGATGAAAATATTAAACTTCACCAAGGTATTTATATTTGGTTTTGCGGTCCCAGTTTTGAAACACCGGCAGAAATTCGAGCAGCAAAAATGATGGGCGCCGATGCAGTGGGCATGTCCACGGTTCCGGAAGTAATATTAGCACGTCATGCAGGAATGAAAGTAGNCGCANTGTCTGTTNTGACCAATATGGCTGCAGGAATGAGCGATGAAGTATTGAATCATGAATTAACAATGGAAAATGCCNCTAAAGGTATTAAAGATTTGAAAACAATTCTCGTTCGTTTTTTAGAATTGTATTCTTAAAAATCGATTTTCTAACAAATCTCTCTCAAATANAAAACAAATTATTTAGGAAATAATATGACCGAACCNTTAGTTAAAAAAGGTCAAGAACTAGAATTAACCATTGAATCTTTAGCTTATGGCGGTAAGGGTATTGCCAGGGTAAATGACTTTGTCATTTTTGTAAAAAATGCCATTCCCGGTCAAAAAGTTCGNGCTCTTTTATATCGCAAAAGAAAAGGNTTTGGAGAGGCAAGACCCTTGGAAATTCTTTCAGAATCAAAATATGTGGTAGACCCTCCTTGTGAACATTTTCCTGTTTGCGGTGGATGTAAAGTTCAACAACTGGATTATGCTGAACAGCTTGCTCAGAAAAAACAACAAGTAGAAAATATATTCAGNCGNCAGGCNGGAATCACCGATTTTGAAATGGATGAGGTGATTCCCGCTAAACATATTTTTAATTACCGCAATAAAATGGAATTTACTTTTTCCAATAAACGATGGGTGCTTCAGGGGGAACCTGAAGATGCAGAAAAAGATTTTGCATTGGGAATGCATATTCCCAAACGCTGGGATAAAATCCTCAATATTGACACTTGCCATCTCATGCCGGAATTGGGGAATGATATTCTCAATAANGCAAAATCTCTTGCGCAGGAGTTCAAACTGAAGCCCTATGACCAAAGAACACATAATGGGTTTTTACGGTATTTAGCATTTCGGTTTGGGCACAACACTGGCGATATTATGGTNAATATTGTGACGTCTTACGAAAATACTGATTTACTCAAACCCATGGTGGATGGATTGATTGANGCTTTCCCACAAATCACAACAGTAGTGAATAATATTAACACACGGAAAGCGGATGTTTCATTTGGTGAATATGAGTTGCTCTTACATGGGAAGCCAGTATTAGAAGAAAAAATTGGCAACCTTTCATTTGAAATATCGGCCAATTCATTTTTTCAAACCAATACTGTTATGGCCGAAAAACTATATGAGACTGCTTTGGCTGGAGCNGATTTAAACGGCGANGAAGTTGTTTATGATCTCTATTCTGGGACTGGTTCTATATCATTATTTCTGGCCCAAAAGGCGAAGGAAGTNCATGGCTTTGAAGTTATTGTTTCGGCNGTTGAAGATGCCACACGNAATGCAGTCAACAATCAAATTGGGAATGTAAAATTTCATGTGGCAAACTTGGATAATTNTTTCAAGTTTAGTAAGGGGAAAAAATACCCNAAACCCGATATCATTNTTGTGGATCCTCCCCGGGCAGGCATGCACAAATTTATGACAGATTATTTACCAAAATTTGAAGCTAAAAAGATTATTTATATATCTTGTAATCCCACAACACAAGCGAGGGATACAGAAGTTTTATTACAAAAAGGATATGAACTGAAGCGCCTAACTTTAGTTGATATGTTTCCACACACCCCCCATATTGAAACGGTGGGGGTTTTTCAAAAGAATTAAATTAGTTGCCNNTTGGNGGCGTCGGCTTTTTATCACCATCCCCACTCTGTAAAAACTTGCCTAATCCGCCAAANGATTGGCTCATGGNGAATGCAAGAATAAAAACAATNCCCATTAAAATATATGTTTTGTTTCGACTGATACCATGAATACTGTGGGGGATTGTTTCAATCATCTCCGTTTTCATGGCTCGAATATGCAGATCCAAATCTTCCGCATAGGAAAGGATCTCATATCGGTAGATATCATTGGATTTTCTATTATANCGTTCCACTTCTCCTTTGAGCATAACACGATTTTCATCTTCTGATATATTGCTGAGAGATGTGACAAAAATATAATCTAAATCAGCGGATTTGGACAGTTCCGCCAAATCATCTTTAAACGAATTGGCATTGTGAACTAAAACTGTTGCAATAGCATTGCTGTAACTTTTCGATAAATCAGTGGGATTATGAAATTCATAATAGTTTTGATTTATGAGCCCCAGCATTTTTTGGCGAACCAGGTTTTGATAGCCGTCGGGCATATTCTCCAATTTTTCTCCAATATATCCCACATGAATTTTAAGGGATTTGATCTGCGGCGTGGCTGCAGCCAGCGGGACGATTAAAATGTTTATCGATAAAAAGACTGAAAATGGTTTTAATAAATTTTTCATTAGTTTTCTGTGGGTGGTGGACCATTTCCACCATCACCCTCAGACCAAACAGCAGTTCCCGTTAAGGACATAAAAAGAAGACCAGCCACCAGGATGACACCGAACACCATTGCCACTTGTTTAAGGGATGGGGGATTAGCTGTTGAGGGGATTGTATCAACCAACTGATTTCGAATTACGGTTGCTTCACTACCCATACGTTCATAATACTTTAATACTTCATATCGGTAGCTGGATTTTAGCTGCGCATTATAACGGTAGAAATCACCCTGAATCATGATTCGGCTCTCATCTGGAGATACATTTTTAAATTTGCCTGCGAAAACATATTGAGCGCCTGTTTGATCAGCAACACGTTGAAATTGTGCATCTGCCATATCTAGAAATAACGAATCAACCTGCGTTTTGGCTACTTGTAGGACTACCTTATACTTTATGAACTGTTCCGGATTAAGTCCATTAAATATGGCACTGAATTTATTTTGGAGTTCCGTTTCAGCCCAAGGATCCACATTTGTTACCTGGATGCCCGCATAAGCCACTTTTACAGGGCTTTGAGACGTGCTGACAACTTTTGCCTGCGCCAGTAAGATGGTATTGACCAGGATCACAGCAATGGGCTTTATCAATTTATTCATGGGGAGAAACTACAGGGTGTTTTATATACGAACAAAAAAAGAAATGGGCTCTTTTAGAGCCCATTTCTTTTTTCATTATTTTTATTACTTAATGTTTAAGCAATAATCTTAGGTTTTATTGGGTGATGTTTTCATTGGCACGAATTTCCCGAATTGGTATTGGGAAAAATGAACCTGCAGACGATTTTTCAACAGCATCCCACATAACGGATGTTACACCAAAACGGTACATATCCGGCAAACGACGACCCTGAAGAAATAGATTTGCACGTCGTTCATGTTGGAGAGCTGTACCAGCATCTTCAGTTGTATAGACAGCTAAACCATCCATGGCACGAATCTTATTCAATTCAGTGATACACCCTGCATTATCACCACCTGCTTTTTTACTTTCAGCAATGATCAGATGCATTTCACGAGCCGAAACAACTGTAATCGGCGCATAATCTGTACCACCCCAATTAGTCCTGAAGACAACTTCTTCGGCCAAAATCCGTGTATCTGGCGCACCTGTAACAGGGTCGTTGGGATTTGGATCGCCTCCCTTTTCGGGGTGCTTTGGAGAATCCAATACATCCATTTCCAAACGGCCATTAATTTGCCATGACATATTATTAGAGACTGTTGATGGACTATATATCATTTTCCATTTGTAGTCTCCATCCATCAATGCCAATGCAGCCGCTGCTTCTGTGGCACCTGCATTCACGTATGGGCTTGATGTATCCACAGGATTAACCTTACCCCAAACGCCTTTGGCGTGGGCAGCTCGTGCTTTTAGTCCAGCAATTCTAACTTTGTTATCGGCGTCTGCAAGTGCAGAAGCTTTACCCAACATGGCAGTTGCTTCATCATACAGATTCTTCATATTTGCGGCACCAGTAGGATTTCCTGAAACTGTTTTGTCAGAATCCATCACAAAATCATCAAACATATCCGCAATGTAAATGCGCACCATTGATGCTGTTAAATAAGCTCGAACAAGATCTTGATTATCTTCCAAATCTGCACCCAATCCTTCAAGGACCGAAACAGCTTTATCTGACATCCAACGACCTTCAGTTATAAAGGGCCAAGCACCATCAACGAATTCATTATATACGTTGGTCATGCCTCCTTTATCCAATTGACGCCAAGCATCCCTGGAACCTGTCCAGACAACTTCATCTGTTGCCACTGCATTAGCTATNNTGANATAGCCAATACCATTCAAGGTGGCATTCCATCCGCCGTTTGCTACTGCGCTGGCAGCCGCGGGAGTTTTCATATCAGCTTCAAGCAAACTATTAGGGTTATCCACTTCTAGAGAACAACCCACCATTGCAAAGGCAGCCAAAAGGCTGATCAATTTCATTTTATTATTCATAATCATACCTCCTTATAATCCGATTTTAATACTGAAGTTCAAGGAGCGGGGAATGGGTACACCAAACGCTTCAATAGACTGTTGAAAGTCATTGAGTCCGCCGTCTGAACGACTGATTGAATTTAATTCTGGATCAATACCTGAGTAGTTGCTCCAAATCTTCAGATTCCGAGCAGCAAACGATAAGGTAACTTTACGTGCTCCAAAGCGTGCAGCAAGTTCTGCAGGCAATACATAGGCAACACTGAGTTCACGCCACCGAGTAAAATCACCATCTTCAATGGTATTCAAACCACTGTAAGGTGACAGAGCAAGATACTTCCGAACCCAATCATCAGCAGCATCTAAGCGTCCTTGTCCAGCATTAGCTGGATTCATTAACCTAGACTCTGCATCAGCAGCATCTGGTGTATTTCGGCCGATCAAACCGTGTGATTTACGGAATGCATCGGTTAGGTTAGTGATACCATAATTACCAAATTTGGATTCAAACATGGAATTGATACGCCAGTTTTTACCCAATTTTATTGTAGCGCCAAAATTGGCGTTATAATCTGGTGTGGGNTTACCTAAATACCAGTCNAATGCGCCAGTACCTTTAGCGCGACCAGCNTNAACATCTGCTTNTGTTGGACTCGCCATGACTGGATTCCATCCAGAGCGAACACCTGCTCCACCTGATGTGAAAAAAGCAAGCAATTCAGCTTCAGTATTAGCTTTTCCATCTCCATCAGAATCGATTGGATACTTAAGATTTGAGTCAACCTCCCAGCTACCCTTTGCACCAAAATATGTACCGGGCGCCCAGCCTTCGGCTAAGAAGTTCCGGTAGCGGGGGTAAGAACCNCCCACTTTTTGTTCTGGAGCATTCAATTCGANGATCTTTTCCTCTAAGTAGGAAATACTACCATAAAAATCCACTGTGTAATCTGAATTGCGTATTACAGACGCATCAANACCAATTTCCCATCCACTTGCTTCAAGTGAACCGATATTGGAAACCTGTGTTCTGCGAAAACCACCTGATGTTGGGTATTGTTTCTGAATCAAAGCGTCAGCCACATCACGACTCCAGTACTGGAAATCGAATGCAANCTTATCATTTAACAGACCAACTTCTCCACCAAATTCAATCTCAGTTGAGANTTCAGGTTTCAAAGCAGGGTTCCCAACGTTACCAGGAACAACCCCTGGACCAAATTCAGAAGCCCATGGAAGGTAGGTTGTGAACTGGTCAAAAGCACCAGGCTGTTGACCGGCTTGACCCCAGGCCGCTCGCAGTCTTAANGTAGACATAGGACCGANTTGGCCCAATTGAGNGGTTGGAATGTAGGATACATTCATACGGGGATANGTAATGGTGNTAAAATCAGCACCAAAGGCACTGTTTGCATCATTTCGAANACCAACGGTGGTATATAACCAGTCTTGGTAACCAATTCTGGTCTGGGCTAGTATTCCTGCTTCAATCACTTCAGAGAATGAAGAGCCGGCAGAGCTACTACCCAAGGCACCCAGGACTTCAAGTCCGGGACCTGGGAACTGCTGTCCTCCACCGTCCATGGCTTTTCTAGTCGTTTGAAACGTTTGAAAACCCAAGACGGNTTCATGAGAAANGNCACCCATTGTTCCGGAATAGTCCGCTTTAANATCCNCAGAATAGANTTTCTTGTCAATCNNTNCNTTANACAANGCACCCTGTGTCGCATAGGACATAAANNNATCAACATTATAGCCGAAAGGTGTCAGGTTTGTGCTTTTATTTAAGGTGGAGTTCATTCCGAATGTTCCGGAGACGTTTAACCCATCCNTAACTCTATANGTGGTTTGNANAGATANGGTTGTGTTATCACCTTCATTGTTCTGTTGACGATGGGTGGTCTCACGTGCTGAGGCAAANGCCATCGATCCTGTCGCATTANNNTCAGTTGCATGNTCAGGNTTACCCATCATGATTAGAGAGGTAGTNCCATAAATATTATTATTATTTTGGATCGTATTATGNTCTGTGAAAGTATAATTAGTTGATAAACGAANTCTAAGTNTGTCCGTGGGAACGATATTCAANGTAGCNCTNGCCATGAACTGGTCACGCTTATCGTTGGCAGGACCAACTGGTTNACCNAATAGTGTTGCACTTTCGTTGTAAGGTCCATCGCTAGACGAGGCGCGCAAACTTGCGAAATAAGTTGCACCTGGTGCACCTCCACGTACAGAGGCGGAAACACCTGTGCGAGATCCACTATCATAGAGCCAACCAACCATAGGCACTGAAATTACTTCGTAAGGTTTTAAACCACTATTTCCTTTAAACAGTCCAGCCATACGATCTGCTGTTGCCTGATCCCGGGCAAAACCGGAATTGTTTTTCCAGCGAGACTTATCATATGCACTTGAACCTGATTCAACTTTAACTGTGAATTGAGGTTTTGAAATAGCACCCTGTTTAGTAAAAATCTGGATTACACCACTGGCTGCCTGTGTACCATAAAGTGATGCAGCAGCAGCACCTTTAAGGATTTCAATACGCTGAATAGCATCGGGGTTAATTTCATCCAAACGAGAGGGCTTACCTCCGGGGCCAGCACCTCCAGATCCATTATCCAAACGAACGCCATCAATATAAATCATAGGTTCATTTGATTGGGAGAGGGTGGATGTACCACGGATACGGATAGAAGCGCCTTCGCCATTCAAACCGCCATTGGGCAGCATGACAACACCTTTTTCACGCCCCTGAAGAATATCCGAAAAGCTTGTGATTGGAGCATCTTCAAGTGCATCCATATTCACAATTCCTACCGAGTTACCAACTTTTGATTTCTCAACAGCAGTACCTGTACCGGTTACAATGATTTCATTGAGGTTCAGAGCTGCAACAGACATACTAAAGTCTCCTACAGCACTACCATTGGCTGGAATATCTGTATTCATTGATTTACTTGCGTAACCAATGTAGTTGGCATTTAGTCTCTGAGCGCCTGCAGGAACCCGACTGATGGAGTATTCGCCATTTACATCAGTGGCAGCACCAAGATTGGTGCCCACAACAATGACGTTGGCTCCCACCAAAGGATCCCCAGTATCGGTGTCAGTGACGCGACCGGCTATTGATCCTTCTTGTGCAATGAGGAATGTGGACATTCCAATTAATAGGAAGAAGATTGTAGCCAATCTGGATTTGATAGGTTTATTCATAAACACTCCTTTTGTTAATTATTTTATCAGATATAAAGTAAGAAAACGGATAACTTGAAATAGACAAAATCAAAGTAATCCCTCCTTCTTTCATTACACCTTGGCAGATGCTAAGGCTCAATTTGGATATAAGTCAATAATTTTTTAATTTTATTTTTTGGGGAAAATTTCCCCTATCCCAACTCCATGTATATTTAAATTACCGCAATGCGTCTATGGATAAGAACATTGATTCGTAACAGTTTTTTTCAGGTTGGCGCCGGGATTTTAATCACAATGATGATCGGCGGCGTTGTTTTGCAATGGTTAGAACCT
>PAXB01000042.1 GCA_002715035.1 Fidelibacterota bacterium | reverse complement strand
AACCACAAGAGGCGCATTCTTTTCCTGGATTGCTTCAATTGAAAAAATGAGTTCCATTAAAAATGCATTTTTAAGCGCCCCTTGAATATGTCCTGCGGTATAATAGGCATCATCCCTCGCATCCACAAAAAGGATACCACCATCAAAAAGATTTTTTGCTTGGTTCAAAGATATGGCCAAGAGAATGGGATTATTACTTTCAGTTTCTGGTGCAATGGAATCAGCAATCTCTAATTCCGCTGCAATCCATGGAATCGCATCACCCCTAATTAAATTGGAACCNAACCCAATGATACAAGAAAATAATAGAAGAAACGCCGCTTGACCGATTGGGGTGCGGATATTCATTAATTTAAACTTTGGAGCCCCTTTTTATCTAAGGTGTTGCAGGTTTTTAACGTTTCATCTACAACAGCCAATAGGGTTTTTTCACTGGCCACACCGCGTCCCAATGGGATTAATGAGTAAAAGGATGTATTAAGCCCATCAGTNAAAGCTGATTTTGATTTTGTTAATCCATCTTTGTATTGGCTTACCATATTTAAAACATTTGGATTATTTTTATATATTTCTTCTAAGGGTNGATTTGGATCCCGTTTTTGCAAGTTATTTAATCTTTGTTCAAAAATNGAAACAGTCATCATAGCACTTGTTACATCTTTNATGGGTTGGGTCTTATCCGCAATATCNACGTCAAATCGNCCCACATACTTACCCTGAATGCCAAAACCATATGTAAGCGGCAACCGAGGATCTTGCGATTTTTCAGGACGGGTGCGCGTTGTTTCTCGACTNAGNTAAATATAATCTACTTCCGATAAGTCATCCATTGCNTTAAATGCCTGGACTCTCGTGGAATTAAATAACATGACCAGCAGATCAACNTGAGGTCTTAATTCTGCTATTTTNATTTTAGCCGATTCAACATAATCCTTTACTTCAATGGCTTTTTCTGNTGCGGGAAGAGCTGTCGTAATACCAAATACGCCAATTTTTAATCCATTCTTTTCGATTATTTTATGTGGAATAAAAGCCAATTCTTCTGTNCCGGCTTTTACGATATTTGAGGACATAAAATTCGTGCCAAATGTAGTTTTCATTTCCTGAAGAAATTCATATCCTGCTGCCAGATCAAAATATCCTACGTTATAAATATAATCACCCATCGTTGCAGATGATTCTAAAAGGGTCTTCGCTTTAAGTTTGGATGATGCTTCTTTCCCCACGACAAGGTAGTAGTTATCAAACAATGCATCACCTGCATCTAAAAGAATGGGGTCAACGCCGCTATCTTTTANCTGACTAATATAAGTAGATCTTCTGGGCAGACCGCCCAGTGGATTGGCCNTTCATCCGCAGGGGTCAAGCTGACCCCGAACATTCGTTGTAACCAATAATGTGATTTCTTTTGCATTAGATTNTTTTTCTGTACAGGACCATAATCCCAATAGCACAATGACTATAGCGAATGATTTAAAATATTTCATGTTTGAATTTATTCCTTTTGAAGTATGATTCCCAACGGTCTATCCNCCGGACGGTTTTGCTAAAAACCCTTTTTCAATTAAAATGGTTAAAACTTTGTCACGGACATTTCCCTGGACCAGAATTTCATGATCTTTTACCGATCCACCCACGCCGCACTTTTTTCTCAATAATTTTCCCAATGCNTNTAAATCTTGTTTGTTTCCTTTATACCCTCGGACAATCGTTACAATTTTTCCACCACCCCTCCGATCTAAATGGACCCTCAAGTCTTGAGTTTTATTGATGCCTGNCGCCTCTCTTTNGGTCNGNTCAGCGGAAAATTCTGGATGGGTNGAATACACAATATTTTGTTTCATNATTTATTTCATGTATTAACTATTTTNNTANTAANNNAATATTTAGAAAGCAGCCCAGGTTAGAGACCATGCATAAGCCATAATTATTATTAGCTCACTAAATATAGCAGCTCCAAAAAATAATATGGCACGCCGCATATGTTTATTTTTGTATGCGTTAATATGTCCAAGAGCAAATAGTTGAGCAGAAAACATTTTAAAGGTATTATCATTATCTTTTGTCATTTTAGCTAAATAAGACGCATACTCTAACGGGTCATTGAATTGAATAATTCCACCAAAAAAAGTAGCATTAATTTCTGGAAGATCTTTGTGGCTCATATCATTTCTGATTCTAGGCACAATAACTAGCATCAAATTTATCAGACCAAAAGCAGCATTAATGAAATAAACAATAACCATTATAGCTGATAATACGTTTATTTCGTTATTAGCCATAACTTTAGAAAAATGGACAATAAAGAAAACCATAAAGGCAGCTAGTAAAGACATAAGTGTAAATGCTTTTTGGTCCGTTCGCTGTAAAATAAGTTGTTCACTCTGAAGTATTTGAAAAATAGGAGCAATATTGCTACGTACATTCCACGAAGTAAATTCAGATTCTTCTATTTTTATCGGTTTTTCTTCAGACATGATCCAATATTTCCCTTACCTCATTTAAAACTTTAGAAAGACATTAATTAGAGNACNCCCCTATTGGCAAGTTTCCTTTTTAATAAAACCCCCGCAATTGTGAGGTGTTTTATTCTGTGGAGCCGGACGGGATCGAACCGACGACCTCTTGACTGCCAGTCAAGCGCTCTCCCAACTGAGCTACGGCCCCATATTCATGGTNNGAAATTATAGTTTTATTCCAACATCAAACAATTANTTCTTCCGCTCTACCAGTGGTTTTCCCAAAAGATTATCTTTAAAATAAGTAATCATCTTTTTATAAAGATTTTTTCGCGCATTACCGCCGGACATCCCATGGGGACGATTTGGATAATAGAANATATCCAATTGTTTATCATGCTTCACAAATTCTTCCACCAGCCAGGTCGTATTTTGCGAATGTACATTATCATCACCTGTCCCATGGATAACCAGTAATTTCCCATTGAATCGATCCACATAGGACAAAACCGAGGTAGAGTCATACCCAGCACCATTATCCTGAGGCAATCCCATGGAGCGTTCGGTATAAATAGAATCATACAATCGAAAATCCATCACCGGCGCCACGGATACTCCCACATCGAATAAATGGGCATTTTTGGTGAGCATTAGTCCGGTAAAATATCCACCGCCAGACCATCCCCATGCACCAATGCGATTGGGGTCCGCGATCCCTTGTTCTACTAAATATCGTACCCCAGCAGCCGTATCCTTCGCCAGGTACTGAGCCATATCTCCATAACTTAAATTTTTAAATGCTTCTCCCCTGCCACTCATTCCCCGGGCATCCATAGAGAAAATAATAAATCCCTGCTGGACCAAATATTGGTTCCACAAACCGCTCCATCGGTTATTCACGATCTGGGTGCCGGGCATACCATATCCATGAACAATAACCGGGTAACGTTTNCCTTTTATATAGTCCGGCGGATAGGTCAAAATACCATCCAATGTGGTGGAACCATCTGCCGTGTTGAAGTGGATAATTTCGGGATAGGACCAATCATAAACCTCAAACTGTGATTTGTCCGTTTCATCCAGAACCATTAGTACGTTTCCATCCATGTTTTTCAGAATATGTTTNGTTGGCGTTTGTATACTTGAATAGGAGTCAATAAAGGCATTNCCTNTNGGCAAAACTTTTATGGAATGTGAGCCTTTTTCTTTGGTTAANAGTTTAANATTGGTNCCATCAAAATTGACGGAATAAAACCGCGTTTCAAAGACTGATNCTTTATTGGCGGTAAAATAAACAATTTNATTNTCCTCATCTAAGTGTATAATCNTTTTTACTTCCCATNCACCATCTGTGATTTGNTGCACCAATTCACCGGCGGCAGTATGGATGTATAAATGGTGCCATCCAGAACGTTCAGACATCCACANAATATTACCATTTTTTAAGAATTTATAATTTCGNTGAAGTCCGACCCAACCAGCTTCATCCGATTCACTCAGACCGCTAANAGATTTTCCGCTTTTTGTGGCTACCGTCAAAAATTCCCAGTGTTTTTGAAGNCGATTCATCCGCATAACTGTTAACTTTTTCTCCGCCGTCCATTCCATCCACGGATAGTAAGTGTCTTTTANATCGCCAATATTCATTGATTTTCGCCGACNCTTTTTAACATCCACCACGAATATTTNCATGGAAGGATTNGGTTGCCCNGCNTTGGGATAGCGTATTTTTTCCGTGNTNGGATACAATTCCATTTCATCAAACATCGTGAATATGGGTACTTGAGATTGATCTTCTTCCCAATAGGCNATATACCGGCTATCCGGCGACCANCGATAAGCATCAAATGAACCAAACTCNTCTTCNTANACCCANCCAAAATGGCCATTTGAAATCACATCCGAGCCNTTGGATGTAAGCTGTTTTTCTCGATGTTTTANCAAATCATAACTNTAAAGATTTTGATCTTTGCGGACATACGCAATTTTATGGCCATCCGGTGAAAACTTAACATTNCGCAATTCAGCATTCTTTTCACTGACTTTTTGTATTTTTTTCGATTCAATATCCAATACATGATAAGTTCCATAATAAGAATGTCGCCAGATTCTTTTTCGATCCGAAAGCAATAAGAGTTTATTTCCCGATTTATCAAAACGAAAACTGCTTACTTTTAGTTTTTGCCCTTGAAAATAAAAAGCGGTACTATCTATGAATTCTATCGTATCCCGTTCCGGAAAAGTAACTTTCACAATATCGCCTTTAAATGTATCCTTTCCCCAAGTTAAAAATGCATTTTCATTGGGGAACCAGACCATCATTCCCAAGCGAGCATATTTAAATGGTGATTTTCCTTGAACCTGATCAAAAGACAATCGTTTTCCTTCCCCGAAAAGATATGTAGCCAATAACAATGGTATTAGTAATCGAATCATTATTTTAAAGTCTTTTTTATTTTCCTTAATAATTGTGTCATCATTTCGAAATTCATTCGTCCTGTGTTCACATTCCTCGGACTGGGATGGTAACATCCCCATAGTATCATTCCATTCGGTAAAACATATCGTTTATCATGCCCAAAGGGATAATCTTTCATTTTAAGATCAAAATCATGTCGAAAATACTTTAGACAACCATCAAATCCTATTTTGCCTAAAGCCAAAATCACTTTTACTTGTGTCAATAATTCCATTTCTTTTCGAAAGAATGGAGCACAATTCTGTAATTCCGCCGCCGTTGGTTTATCTTGAGGCGGTACGCATTTCAATACGGGTGTCATGAATGTATTATTCAACTCCAAACCATCATCTAATGCATCAGAATTGGGTTGGTTAGATAAGCCTTCTGCGTGGAGACTATTTACCAAGAAATCCGCGGACTTATCGCCAGTAAAAACGCGAGCAGTTCTATTGCCGCCGTGGGCCGCCGGTGCCAACCCCACCAGTAATAGTTCACCCTTGGGATCACCATATCCGGGGATGGGTTTCCCCCAATAGGTCCAATCCCTAAACTGTTTTCTTTTTTCTCTCGCCACTTTTGTTCGGAAATCCACAATCCGTGGACAACGATCACATGTGATAACGGATTGATACAAGCTGGATAATGGTCCCGATTGAATAAGGGGATGTTGGTCAGGTGTGGGATGAAGATTCGCCAATGAAATTCCTTAAATGATGACCTGGAAATTAGATCATTAAATATAAAATAGTAAAGGTACCATTGTTCATTGCGTTTGGGCGAGTTAGACACATAAATTTGCAACCCTTCAATTGAAGAGAAAAAACCATTTTTACTTAAGGATAATATTTTATGGGAATGATGACAACCCTTCGCAATCGAATGCACGTCGTATTGTGGGCACTATTAGCGCTTTTTATATTAAGCATGACTGTGGGAGGCCTTGTGGGAGGCGCCAATATTATTGACCAATTATTGGGCCGCGTCAGTCCGTCTGAAGCTATTGGTGCAGTAAATGGATCATTAATCACACCGGATCAATTTAATCAGGCTGTTAATGCACGGATGGAAGCCACTCGCAATTCCGATACGCAAATCACTGATCAGCAAATGGATGGAATACGTGAGGAAGTTTGGAACGCATTTATTGAAGAACGATTAACGGAACAAGCCATTGATGATCTTGGCATCACTGTCGCCGATGATGAAATTATTTACCAGTTGGAGCATAATCCGCCCAATGAAATTCAACGGCTATTTTATGATAATAACGCATTTGACAGGGATACATACAATCAGGCATTGAATACGCCAGGTATGATTGACTGGGCGCCCATCGAATCATGGATGCGCCATTTTTATATTCCCCGGTTTAAACTCCAGCAGTTTATTAATATGTCCGCTATTGTGTCGGATGATGATGTGAAGAATGAATTCATCAAGCGGAATGTCGATTTTACCATTTCTGCCCTTCATATTACCTCTGGTGCGGTTGAAGATGCGGTTCAAAACCCAACCGATGATGAAATGTTAGCAAATTATAAATCACGTCTGGATGATTTTGAACAGGATGAAAAACGACATCTATCCTACGTTAGTTGGGCAAAAGCACCAAATGCAGAAGACACACTAAACGTTATCGGAGAGATTGAAACCATTATGGCCCAAGCCAGAAATGAACAGAATTTTGTTACATTAGCCAATATCCACACTCAGGATCCCGGCAACCAGGTTTCTCCAGATTCCGGTCGCGGTGGTGATTTAGGGTGGTTTGGAAAAGGTCAAATGGTTCCCGCATTTGAAACAGCCGCTTTCTCGGCTCAAAAAGGGGATGTAGTGGGTCCGGTTCTTAGTCAATTTGGGTATCATATAATCAAAGTGGAAGACTTCCGAAATAAGGGAGAAGAAAAACAGGTAAAAGCAAGACATATTTTACTGAAGGTAAATATTGGACAAAATACACAATCCAACTATCGTAGAAAAGCCACTCTTTTCAGTTATGATGCGCAGGACTATGGATTCTCCACAGCTCAGGATTCACACAAGGTTCAGCCCATGTCTGCAAAATCCATTGGTGAAAAAGATGTATTTTTAGGAACACTCGGACCATTTCGTTCTGCAGTCCGCTGGGCATTTAATGCTGAAGAAGGGGCTATTTCTGATCCCATAGAAAGTAATGATTATTATGCTGTTTTTTCTCTGGATTCTATTACGCCTGCTGGTGTAGCTCCATTTGAAGAATCAAAAATACAAGTACGCGCTTTCCTTTCAAGGGAAATGGAAAATAATGCAGCTGAAAAGTTGGCCATTGAATTGAAGGATCTTTTGGATGGGGGTGCATCTTTTTCCTCTTTGAAAAAAGATAATGATAAACTCGATTTGATACCTTCTGATATAAAAAAATTATCCGGGTCGTTTATTTCTCTGGGCAAATCAGACCAGGTAACAGGCGCATTACTTAATGCCAAAACAGGAGATTTAATTGGACCGGTTAAAACCTTTCGTGGATATGGTATTATTCAAGTCAAGAATATCAGTTCCTTTGATTCTACCGCATGGAACATTCAGAAAGATTTGATTCGACTTGATTTGGTTCGTCAAAAACAAAACCGTATCTATCAAAGCTGGATGACTGATTTGATAGACAACGCCGAGATTGTAGACAACAGAAAGTATTATTTTTAGATAAATTTTATACGTCCGATAATCATCCCCAAACTGAACGCGCCATTCGGCCAAGTGGATGGCCCGTTTGCTTAGTTAACTTTAGCTTGATATGATGAACGCTTTTCTGCATAAAGATTTAGTGAAGTCATATAGTGAATGATGAAGAATGCTTCATTTTCCAGTTAGGGGTTTAATTTAGCTTTGGCACAATTCGGGTTCGAATAATCCATGCAGAAGGATATCCGGATTTCACCAATGTTTGGCGCAGTGATTCCGCATGACGGCGGTCTATAAAATTCCCCATACGTACTTTATAATTGGGTGCTTCAAACACAATATAAATTTCTTCGGCGTAACCTTCGGCTAATGTCTGCCGCAATTGATCCGCATTCTCTCGAGTGCGTGTGGCCAAAACCTGCACACGAAACCCCTCAACAATGATCTGGGTCGTGTCGGTTCTATTCTCTGATTTCTCCTTTTCCATTTTCGGCATCAAGGGCGAAATAATCATAGGCCACCTGGGCTCCGGATCATTGAGTTTATCCGGATCAAAGTCATTTTTATTTTCCTGAGCCAAACCAATACCCATGACACAAATGACTAAAAAGTATTTCATAGCGTTCGAACATCTTCTGAAGGAATCCACCCTTTTTTTCCATCCAATAGAATCACTTCAATCCAACCAGGTTGGGATGTGGAAATATCAACTTTTGTTCCTTCATGAATTCGAAATACCACATTTTCTCCCCGGGCGATGGGGGCAGACCGTACATCCACCACCGATGAAATTACAATGGCGGCCTGATCTTCTGACACGGCCCAATATTTATCCAGCATAATCCACCCAGTAGCGATAACAGCCGTAATCAAAACACTTTGGATTAATCTATCAATTTTCCCAAAAATGAACCCATTATTTCGGATCATATAAAGTACCCCGAGTCCCATAAATAGAATGCCGCCAATGGTGAGCAAATCCAGAATGGTTAATTTCTCGATGATGGCTCTATAAAAAGCAACCAAGAAGAAGTCGTCCGGCGGCTGAATTCGATCTCTCACCTGGGCCCGAACATAATTCAAATTATAATGAATATCCTTATCTCTGGGCGAAAGAATACGGCCTTTTTCGTATGCCCAAATGGCCTGCCCAATATTCCCTATTCGAAAGTAAGCATTCCCAAGATTTAAGTATAAATCCTCATGGGAAACCTGTGCGGACAATTTTTGGTATGCTCTGGCTGCAGCCTCAAATTGCTCTGTTTCAAAATACCGATTGGCCCTATTGAATAAAGAATCTGGTGATTGGGCAAAAAGATAGGCAGAAAAAATCATAAGTATCATGGATCCTCTCATGCCAATGCCTCATCAATCTTTTTTAATATATCCCCCACTTGAGATTGGAGTGAATCCTCTGACTCCGATGCATGTGGACCGAATCTTCCGGCGTCACATAATTGGGTCACTGTCACAATTTCCCCAATCGATTCTGGGGATACCAGACCTTCCAACGCCATTTCGAGGGCTAACGGATCCAAATTTTCTGAAGATAAAAATAATTTTGATTGAAAATATCGGTAAATGATCATGGATGTATGGGCAAAAATATCTTCTTGTGGTTTTGATAAATCTTTCATGGCCAACTTTAAGGCACCTTTAGATTTTCGAATATCAGCCGTGGAAATCCGATTATCATTCATCTTGGAAAATATACCGGGGAAAACAAATAATGCCACCGCTATCACATAGGTGGACCACACCCAAATAGGTATGGACTGNTGCCCTTTTTGGCGCCACTGGGGCGATTGCCTCCGGATATAACGAATATCATCCCCAATCATGGTAACATCTTCTCGGTTGAATCGGGTGGATGCAATCATATTTTTATCACCGGGAGAAACGGTAATGGGTACAGAGTTAGACCGAGCCGTAATAAATTTTTCAACCTCAGGATTAAAATAGGTTAATGTGACTGGATGTAAACGGAAATTGCCCGCTGATCTTGGAATTAAGATATAATCCAATTGCTGCACACCGGTTAAATCATCCCTGAATTCATCCCGTTTGAAGGATAATGNGGGCGGAAATACTTCCATATTTTGGGGNAATGAAATTTCACCCAAATTAAATTGATTGGNATTGCCCGTCCCCTTCACCCGAANTTTATAGGTAATGGCTTCATTCACTTTAACATTTGGTGTATCCACCCAGGATTCGATTTCAAACTGCCCCACTGCACCGGTGAAATCAGCAGGTGGTTCATCCGGATAAGACGAAACGTCGATAAATAATGAATCAGATAGAATAAACTGGCGCTGGGTTTCNCGAAACATGGAATTGAAAAAAGGATCATCAAATACACCGCCAGGACGTTTTCTATTGGGCTTATCTACATTACACGTAACCGTCATAGGTGCAATGGTTAATCGTCCCGTTTGGGTGGGAAACATGGCCGCTTTATATAAAGTTGCAACCTTATACCCCACTCCTTGAATCTGGGTATCNTTGAATCGAACCGTTTGAGTTACGCGAAGATCTTCATTCCAGAATCCCACACTTTTGGGGTATTCTATATTTTCGATGGATAAATTGACGCGGGTAAACAAGCGGTAGGTCACCGTCACTTGCTCCCCGGGATANGCCTGTTCTTTATCNGGNNTNGCTTCAATAAACAGATTGGCCATTTCAGACCGTCCTGCACCNTTCTGAACCTGAATNCNGATNGGATTCGTTTGATATNTTTGTTTTCCAATGGTCACANCCAATGATGGAATATTAAGTTTGCCGTCTTTTATGGGCAATAAGGTCCAACTCAAACTACGTGAACTGGTCATGGCACCATTCACCCATTGAATATTGGTTTGCTGGGCTGGTCCGCTTACAATTTTAAAATCCTTTAAAATAGGTGAAATATTNACATTTGGGATAGCGTCTGCATTTACAGCCACAATTTTAAATCCCAATGTTTCATTTTTNGATATACGATTTACATCCACAGATGCCGTCACCGTCACTTGACTCCATAAAAATCCAATCAACAAAAAGGATTGAAGTGATCTGTATATAGCTATCTTGTTCAAACTATCACCAATCTTTTGCCAGTTTTCGNGATTTTGACCGGGCAATTTGNTGCTTTTGCATTATTTTTTCATCCTGTTTTAATGCATCTAAAATACTCTCAGCCTGCTTCAAATCCTGAGNCTTTTCTTGCTCAGAAGCTTTTTGCTCCTGGGACTCCTGTTGCTCTGGATTCTGCTCTTGTTTTTCCTGTTGTTCTTCTTCTTCTTTTTCCTCTTNTTCTTGCTGCTCTTGGTCTTTTTTATCTTGATTNTTTTCTTCTTGTTCTTGTTTTTCTTTTTCCTCTTCTTGTTTATCCTCCTCTTTATTCTCCTCGTTATCCTTACTCTGATCCTGTTCCTGTNTTTGTTGATCTTCCGGAGGCTTCTCCTNATATTTTAAAAATTCATAATTGTATTTCGCATCTTTATCTTCAGGATTNAACTCCAGCGCTTTTCGATAAAAAGCNAATGCTTCCTCTTTTTTTTCACTTTTGAAAAAGGTATTCCCCANATTATACATGGCTTTCGACTGCAATTGGACATCATGAGATTTCAAGGATTGCTCAAAACCATGCTTGGCCGTTTCCATATCCCCTCGCTGAAAAGCAGAAGATCCACGGCCAAATTGTGCCTGAGAATTATTTACATTATCCATCAANACCGATTCATAATATTCCTGGGCGGCTTCATATTCCTGGCTTTGATAATGGGTGATGCCTTTATCCTGACCAAGCACCACTGCCAAAGCAAAAAATCCTAAAATATGTCCTTTATTGTACAAATCGACCCCGCCATTTTTCTTCTTGTTTATTTCGGGTGGGCATAAGCATTCCTGCCAGCATGAGACCCATTGATAACACTGCGAATGATTGATATCGATCTTCATATTCAGAATAAATATGGGATTTTAAGGTGCGTTTTTCCATAGAATCAATNGCTGCCATAATGGTTCGAAAATTGGCCGGTTTATTATCAAAACGAACATAAGTACCCTTCCCCGCATTCGCTATCTCCCGGAGAATGCCATCATTTAAAATAGATGTAATTAGTTTGCCGCTGCCATCCCGTTTATAGCTTCGAATCCCTTTTTTGCCTTTAATGGGNATCAANGAACCGGATGATGTACCNACACCCACCGTATGAATGATCATCCCCCGATCTGCTGCTTGTCGTGCTAAATCAATGGCCTGCCCTTCATGATCTTCTCCGTCGCTTACCAATACCAATACCTTATATTTGGAGTCATCTTCCGTAAATGCCGATAATCCAGTTTGCAGTGCAGAACTGAGGGCCGTTCCCTGNGTGGGAATCATTTGAGTATCAATCTGATCTAAAAACAACCGTGCCGCTTCATAATCTGTTGTGAGNGGTAAATACATATGGCTCGAACCTGCAAAAACAATTATCGCCACTCGATCGCCCTTCAATTGGCGAATCATCTGTGAAATNTCAAATTTGGATTTTTCCAGACGGNTGGGTTTCACATCTTCCGCATTCATACTGGTGGATACATCAATNGCAAAGACCAGGTCCACCCCTTTGCGATCTACCGGTGCCAATCGAACGCCAATCTGAGGTCCGGATGNGGCAAATACCAATGCAATCAATGATAAAAACATCAATCGTTTTTTCCAGTTAAACCNGTTAGCATCAAATTTATGGAGTAACCGAGCCCGAAGATGATNGTCCGTNTCCGGAAGAATAGTATGCTTCCGGCTTTGAACCNTCCANAATATCCANAAAAGTNTTAATGGAATGTAAAAATAAANAATGAATGGAAACCGAAATTCAATCATAAACGCCGCCGAAATAATGTACGATCCAGGGTNTGACCGCCCATACCAAATATTAAAGCAGGAATCAAAAACCATCCNAATAATTCTTTATACCGAGTGTATTCTTTTATTTCAATTTCTGTCCGTTCCAGTGCATCTATCGTTTNATACACTTGTTCGAGACCGGCAACATTGGTGGCTCTAAAATATTGTCCATCNGTGCGTTNGGCTATGGACTTTAGTGTTGCTTCATCAATCTCGTTCCGGATATAACCCCGACCCGGGATGAATGATACATCTTGATTGGTTCCCGCTCCAATGGTGTAGATTTTAATGTTAAAATTGGATGCCAAATCTGCCGAAGTGAGGGGGTCTAACTCACCTGCATTATTACTGCCATCCGAGAGTAAAATCATCACCTTACTTTTGGCATCACTATGGCGCAGNCGATTTGTGGCACTNGCAATGGCCATTCCGATGGCTGTCCCATCATAGGATTGTTCTGCCACATTAATCTCATCCATGAGAGACAGCAACACATCCTGATCCACCGTTAAGGGACATTGAATGAAGGATTCACCGGCAAACACCAACACGCCAATTCGATCCCCGCTTCTAGCATTAATAAAATCTTTGGCCGTTTTCTTCACTGCTTCCAGACGATTGGGAGAGAAATCTGTGGCCAGCATGGATGAACTGATATCAATAACAAGGACAATATCAACCACATCGACATTGGTTTCTTGCATCGAATCGCGCAATCTTGGCCGTGACAGGCCCATGATGATCAGGGCAATGGTTACATATTGGAGCAAATGTAATATTCNGATGCGCATGCGGCCNTGGTGCTTCATGCGTTCAGAGATTAATGACGATGAAGAAAACCGAAGCGTACCTTCATTNTTTTCGCCGAACTTATGNCGCNAAATAAAAATAAGGGGAATGATAAATAACCCCAGAAATGCCCATGGATTCTCAAAAATAATCATTGATTCTNTTCCCAAAACTCCTTCATGCCTTCACCTACGATTAATTTGGATTTTTGTTTCAAATTTTTACGTAATTGGCACGAAAAAGGGACCATAAAGATCCCTTTAAATAAAAGTAATTGATTGGTGAAAATTACCCCGGATTATTATCCGATGGGTCGCTGTCGGATTCCACTGAATCCTGAGCATCTTTTAATTCATCCTTCGCCCCGTCAACAGCGCCTTTGAATTCTCGAATACCTTGCCCCAATCCTTTGGCTAATTCCGGCAGCTTTTTCGCACCGAATAACAATAAAATCACCAGGGCAATGACGACCATTTCCCATCCGCCTGGCATGCCAGCAAATACTATTTCATGATGTAACATAATGACTCCTCCAGAATAAATATCGTTTAATGAGACCTAATTTAATGTTAAGGTAAGTATTAAGGGTCATAAAAATAAGTAATAATGATGGTATTTCCATTATGACTATTCTATTGCTAATGGTTACCGGAAATACCGCAGGAAATAATATGCAACTGCAAAACCGAAAATACTGGTAAAATTAAAAGTAACTGACAATCCAAACTGGAAGGTAAACATGATTAAATCCAAGGTAATCACACCTGTCTTGTTCCCTACCAATCCCGCCAGATTAAAATCCACACTTTTAAGAAANAATTCTCTCACAACACTNTCNGGNAGAACCCATCCAAAAAATTCCCCCAACAAGGTGCCAAATAGGGTACCAAAAAATAAAATCATTAAAATGACGCTGACAGCTCGTTTATTCATTGTATTCCCTTTGATGTGTTTTTGGATCAATTTCCTCTTCGAAACGGTCATGGTCTAACAGCCACTGCGTAATAGACCAGAATATATAAATGGCCATGAGTGGAAACAAAACCAAGCCCCTAAAGAATATGATACTCAGGAGAATAATGATGAGGCCGACTAAACGCATATTATTCGATCGGCCNTTCCTAAAACTGAGTAGGGGGAATTTCGAGAATCGGACTGGACTAATCATTAGAAAACTCAAAATGGCCACCAATACCAGCGCCAGTCTTGGATCGCCCATATCGCCATACGACTGGTAATTAAATAGCATAAAACTGATAATGGTAATNGCTGNCANTGGGGTNGTCAGTCCNGTAAAATAGGGTTTTGGGTTTTCTCCAGTATCAATATTGAACCTNGCTAATCGGATGGTTCCGAATAATAAGGGCATAAAACTGATGACGGCACCCAGTAAATAGGGTAATCCTTCTACATAAACACTATATATCAGTATNGAAGGTACAGCGCAAAATGATATTGTATCTGCCAAGGAATCAAATTCCGTACCAAATCGNGAAGATAAACCCAACAATCGTGCCAGTTTTCCATCAATAATATCGAATAAACCACCCACCATCATGACCCAACCGGCTTTAATCGGTTCCCCATTCAGAATAAGCGTAATGGCCATGAACCCCAAAAACATATTAAAAANGGTAGCCACATTTGGAATGAACGATCGTTTCAATCGTTTCGNTTTATTCGTTCTACTTCTCATTTAATTTTTCCAATAATAGTTTCNCCGCCAATTACTTTTTGCCCCAATTCGACTTGAACGGCCACATGGGAGGGCATAATTAAATCGGTTCTGCTNCCAAAGCGGATAAACCCAAGGCGTCCTCCCTTATGCATTTTTGTGCCCACTTCCGCATAACATAATATTCTCCGGGCAATCAAACCAGCAATTTGCTTAATTATATATTTTCCCGAATAATTGACCAACACCGTAATTACCTGTTCATTTTCATCTGATGCCTTATGGTCAAATGCTGCTAAAAATTTTCCGGATTTTCTTTCCACAGATTCCACGATTCCTTCTATGGGCACACGATTTGCATGCACATTAAACACATTCAGGAAAATGGATACTATTTTTGCCGACTCACCTACATTAGGATCATGGATATCTTCTACCCTTACCACCTTTCCATCTGCAGGGGAAATAATCAATTTTTCATCCATGGGAATAACCCGTTGGGGGTCTCGAAAAAAATTGAGCGAGAATAAAAAGAAGAATCCAAGGACTCCATAAAGAATGGATAAGGGGGTGCTCTCCCACGCATGGGCAAAAATACCTAATGTAAATGTCACCAAAAAAAGTGGAATTAATATGATTCTACCTTCTTTTGCAATCATCTTAAAGTTTTCCCAATTTTAACGTTTTATTAAAGTATCTACCATCCCGCCATATACGTAATTTTACTTTGTCTCCCGGCCTCAAATCATTGATTTCTATAATTTCCAATATATCTTCCAGACTCAATACCTTTTCGTTTTCAACCGCAATGATTACATCNCCATATTCTAATTGTGCTTTTTCGGCAGGGCTGTTTTTCATAATATGTGTCACAATCACACCCTCCGTAATGGGAATATCCAAATAAAGGGCTGTTTTACGATCTAAGGGCTGGGCGCGTAAACCTGTAGAAAAATCGCGTTCAATTCGACCCTTGGTTTTCAATTCTTCCGCAATCCGCCGGGCCCGATTGATGGGGATTGCAAATCCNATACCGATGGATCCTTGTCCCACATTCGATCCCGTAAAAATAAACGTATTAATCCCAATGAGTTCTCCATTGGCGTTAACCAAAGGACCACCGCTATTCCCAGGATTAATGGCTGCATCTGTNTGAATCATATCCTGAAAAACTTTACCGCTCTGTAATCCAAAATCAAGATCCTTTCCNCTGATGATACCCACCGTCGCNGTAGGCTGTTGGTTCACGTCAAACAAACCAAATGGATTTCCCAAAGCGATAGCCCATTCACCGATGATGAGATTATCGGAATTCCCCATATTAACAAAAGGGAAATCANATCCATCCAACTTTAATAAGGCCAAATCCGTAATCATATCCACACCCACAACCTCTGCACTGAATTCGTCACCTCCAGGAAGTTTTACAATGATGGTTGTTGCATTTTCAACCACATGGTTGTTGGTTAATACATAGCCATCGGGACTGATCACGACTCCGGAACCGGACCCTTTGACCTCTCTCTGGCGAATCTGGGGCGGAAAAAAATATTCAAACCAGGGATCCCGTTGAAAGGGATTCACTGAGTAGCGGCGCACCTGAGTTACATTGATGCTGGCCACAGCAGGACTGGCCATTTCTATTGAGGCTGTTATGGCATTTTCCCGACTTTTGTCAACATTGGATTGCCCATGGATCCCAACCCACGCCAAGAGAACGATAAAAATTAACGCGTATTTTTTAATAATCATAATCAACCCGAGTTAATACAAGACCTTGGGGCGGTGCTTTAAAAATATTCACATTTTCAATTGGATGGTTTATCAATTCTTTAAACTGTTCCATTTTAATTTTTCCCCGGGATATTTCTAACATAGTGCCCACCAAATAGCGAACCATATGATGTAAAAAGCGATTTCCCGAAACATGATAATTTACCACATCACCATTTTCTTTCCATACTGAATCATAGATAATGCATCGACGATGATCTAAATCTTCTGAATTTTTACTAAATGATGTAAAATCATGATTACCAATAATGACACTTGCAGCTTCATTTAAAAGGGTCAAGTCCACAGACCCAGTTAGCCACGTATAGTTACGATCCAGTAAAAAAATATTCGTTCGACATCGATACTGGTAGTATCGCCGAAGTGCCGAAAATCGCGCATGGAATTCCGGTGAAACAACTACACAGTCCATCACCCGTACATCCCGGGCTAAATTCCCATTAAGCGCATCCTTCAATGCATATGTATCCAAGTCAGTATTAAAATCAAAATGGGCAACCTGACCCATAGCATGGACACCTGTATCTGTCCGCCCAGCACCATGAACTCTAATCAACTTTTTCTTATTCAGAATTTGAAGGGCGTCCTCAATTTCACCTTGAACTGTTCGTTCTTTATTTTGCAACTGCCACCCACGAAATCCCGTACCGTCATATTGAAGGGTAATTTTAAACCGCGGCAATGGAATGGATTCCCCAGTAAAATAAAGAAATAATCACCATTTGNAATAGATGGTTGCCTTCGAATGGGATGGGAAAAGTCACCCCCCTTGGAAACTGTTCCCCGTACCCCCGAAGTTTCATGGCCAGGGCAACGTCATCTGCCCGNCGTAGTTGATGAACAAGTAATCCGGGCATTTCTTTTGCCGCAANCTGAACTTGTTTCCATCGTGTAAATCCAGATTCCAATCCTAATGCTCTTCGACTATTTCGTAAGGATTGCCAGTTTGATTGAAATGTGGGGTAAAATCGTAAAGTCATGCTCAAAAATAAAAAGAAATCTTCTACACCTCTCCAGGATGTGTTCCATTTTAACCATATACTTCTAAAAAGCGTTACAATATTCTGGCTGGGCGTTGATTCTAAAAAGAACATCATCGCTCCCGCCATCATGGTCAATTTTAAAAATCCTATAATTGCCTCGATAAGAATGATACTGAGGGAATTATNTGTTAATAAAAGTGAAAAAAGGACATACAATAATATCATAACGGGAAAATAGAATAGGAATGGTTTTAAGCGAATACCCACCTGAGNAATATGTGCTTTATTTATCCATGCAATNCCGAAAATAATGAATAAATGAATTCCCCATTCTCCATAGGTGATTGACGTGAGCAAGGAGAATGAAAAGCCCAGAAAAAACCATAGATTGACTAAAGGATGTGCAAACATTTTATGCTTTAATTAAAAGTGAACGGTAAAAGAATATCCAACCCCAACCATTTCTGATGGCACCCATGGTTGGACTGTCAGTTCCTTTTTACTACCAATCCGCTTTAAATACAACGCATCAATGGCAGATACCATATGATTAAGAACGATGGCTCCCGCACCAAAAGTAGCGACTTGTTTCATTTGATCACTCAAAATGCGTTTTTGTTCAAATGCATTCCGATTAGAATCCTCATCCCAATCCCAACTCCATCGCAAGTTTGCATCATAAATATCATCCATTTCACGATTCCGTAAATGTTCGTCNTTATAATCTTCAATTGTTTTAAAATTCCCGATATCCACCCAATATTTATGATTTTTCCCCGCAGATGAGATTGCAGCATGTTCCACCGCAAAAGCGATATAATTTTTCTTTAATATATTCGCATATGTTGTGGAACCTAAAATCGATATTAATAAACCGGTCTCCACGTAAGTAAACAATCGGCTCCTATCNNGGTACTGTAGTGATTTTTGTCCCCACCCAGGAATCAGAGCTGATTGAATAACTGGATTTAAAGTCTTCTTGGATTTTTCCTGAGATTGGGAAAAGCCGGAGAATAGGATTAGGCTAATTAGGATGGGTTTGANCGTCTGATAAACCATATGATTTGTATCAAAGTTAAAATAAAGCACATGTGTGCGAAAACACTTCCGTATCGGGTGAAAAATGTCATGCCTTGATTCAAGGGAACCTTTCCCATAAAAACAGTTTGTTCACCGTATTGTATTTTTTCCGTCACTTTTCCTGAAGGATATATGATTCCTGATATTCCCGTATTGGCACTGCGTACAATACCAATTCTCGATTCCACAGCCCGCAACCGGGCCAGTTCAAAATGTTGTCTCACTCCAGATGAATTTTGCAACCAAGCATCATTAGCTTCAATCGTTAAAAATTGGGCACCATTTTGAATAAATCCTCTCGCCGCCATGGGATAGCTCGATTCATAACAAATCAAATTACTAAACTGAATCGAATCAATTGGAAAGGTTGTAAATGCTGATCCCGGCGTAAAATTAGCTTGACCGAAATTCAACTTTTTTAAATTGGGAAACCTTGGCGACAAAGGAATATATTCCGCGAAAGGTACCAGAAATATTTTATGGTACATTTCGTTTCCATTAATTCCCATGTAAATCGCACCATTATATACTCGCCGTCCATTAGAATCTCTTGTATAGTCAGCCGTTCCCATGAGTATTGGAATGCCCGTTTCCATCACCTGTTGTTCATATTGATGCCGTTTGGAAGAGACGCGCATGTACACAGGCAATGCCGCTTCGGGCCACAAAACTAAATCCGGCTCCATGGCCATGGCTTTAGTATGTAATGAATCCATCAATTGATATAATTGATTCCGATAAGACGTTTCCCATTTTTTATTCGGATTTACATTGGGCTGTAAAACCGCTACGTTCCGATAGGGTTGATCTTTATCAAATTCATATTTGGCCAACCGAACGGTGCCATAAATCCAAGGAATTAAAAATATAATGGACAAATAAATAATTNCGTTACGTTTGTTTCCTTGTCCACGAAGTGTAATGTATAAAACCACATTGATTAATAGAACCCAGAACCCCACCCCTTCTGTGCCAGTAAACTCAACCATTTGAATCACAGGTAAAAATACGGTTTGGGTGGTGGCTAAATTTGCCCAGGGGAATCCCAAGGGTCCAAAACCGCGAATCCATTCCATCGACACCCATAAAAATGGTATCAGACTTAAACTGTAGTAAGTCTTTTTTTCTACCCAGGCAACCAACCATCCAACGGATGCCCAGAATATTCCCAAATATAAAATGGCTGCAATCATCGATACCAAAACGATGGGAATACTGGCACCGGAGTTTAATCCAATCCAGTAAAGTGAAATCAAGTTGGCAATCACAGCGGCAAAAAAGGACCATCGTGCGGACTCCTTCGGCGATTGTGTTTGCCAAATATGAATGAGTGGTAAAAAACCAAACCAAGCGGTAACGCCCGGAATTGGAGGGAAAGCGCATCCAATAAGAATGCCAGAAATAATGGCCAATTGAAATGGCGATCGGTTAAAAACCTTATGCTTCATCGAGATCGGTCTAAATATTGCTGAAGTACAATTGCGGCAGCCGTTTCATCAATCCGGCCTTTATTATGTCCCGTTTTTACATTCTGAAGAATCAGGGCTTTTTCTGCACTGACAGAGCTCAATCGTTCATCTTCTAAAGAGACAGATAAATCAATTTCCTCTTTCAATTGCTGAACGAATTGTGTGACGATTTCGGTCTGTTTGGTGGTTTGCCCCTTCATCCCCTTTGGAAAACCCACAACTATATGCTCCACACATTTATCCGCTATGATGGCATTTAATTGTCGGAAAAGATCATTCCCATTATTATATGTAATTGTTTTATAGGGTTTCGCAATAATTTTTAAGGGATCTGATAAGGCAAGGCCAACACGTACATTCCCGTGATCAATGCCCAAAATTCGTCCCATATTATCTGAACCCTTTAATAGAATACGATCAGTGCTGTGATCGTTCGACGGAATCGATATTTTTAATCTTACTCATGATACGAACCACCCGATCCAGCTGTTTTAAATTATTAACCTGAAGGATGAAAATAGCCGTGGCGACCGCTTCTTTTACTTTAATATCAACAGATGTCAAATTCATATTGAGTTTTGAAATAGATTCAGTCAAATCCTTTAACAATCCCTTTCGATCCTGTCCAACCACTTTAATGCGTACATTGAAAATATCATTTCGGGCCACCTCCCANTCNACCGGAACCAAACGATCCGATTCCTCGCTTAAAAGGGGTAAACTGGAACAGGATGACCTGTGAACGGTCACGCCCCGCCCTCTCGTGATAAAGCCAACCATATCGTCCCCNGGAATAGGGTTGCAGCATTTACCAAAATTGGCCATAATGTTGCTNATCCCTTCCAATTTAATGCTTCTGCTTTCTTTACGGGCGAAACTGAAAAAGCTTGAGGATGCTTCCGATTCGTCCTTTTCGTCCAGTNTTTCCTTTGGTGAAATTTTATTCAAAATATCCCGAATGGAAATATTCCCTTTACCCACAGCTTCTATTAACTGTGTTTTTCCTCCGAATCCAAATTTTGAAAATGCATTTTTAACATCATCTTTCAGGTTTAATAATTTCAAACGACGGAGACTTTTGGTGATTATTTCTTCGCCAATTTTCACACTTTCGTCACGCTCTTTTTTATTTAAATATCGTTTAATATGGTTTCGTGCTTTCGATGTAATTGCAAATTTGAGCCACCCATAATTGGGACTCTGGGAACTACTGGTAATAATTTCAACTATATCCCCATTGTGCAATTCACTATTCAGGGGTACTACCTTATGATTGACTTTCGCCCCAAGGCAAGAATGGCCCACTTCTGAATGCACATTATATGCAAAGTCCAACGGGGATGCTTTTACGGGCAATTGTACTAAATCNCCTTTTGGCGTAAACACAAATATTTCATCTCCAAATAGATCAATTTTTAGTAAATGCATAAATTCTTTTGGATCATTTTCTTCGCTTTGAAGAATGTCCAATAATTCCCGCAGCCATTTTACATGGCTATCCACCTGCTTAGCATTTTGAGACCCTTCTTTATATTTCCAGTGGGCTGCCACGCCAATTTCCGCTGTCTGTTCCATNTCTTGGGTGCGAATTTGAATTTCAACTAATTTTCCTCCCGGTCCTACNACCGTCGTATGAATGGATTGATATCCATTACTCTTTGGNGTGGCGATAAAATCTTTAAATCGTTCTTGGATTGGTTTGAAATTTTGATGCANNATACCCAATGTCAGGTAACATTCTTCTACTTTCTCGACGACAATACGTACGGCCAAAATATCATAAATCTCTTCGAAAGCTTTACCTCTTTTAACCATTTTTCCATAAATGGATGTGTGTGATTTTGGACGGCCATACACTTGGGGTTTAATATTATAATCACTGAGTTCTTTTACCAGAGAATCTGTAATTATTTTAATATATTTTTCCCGTTCTTTTAAAGATGATTTTAATTTTTTTTCAATTTCCTTAAAGGGTTCCGGATTCAGTGTTTTCAAAACAAGATCATCCAGCTTCCACTTGACTTTAGCCATGCCCAACCGATGGGCAAGAGGTGCGTACACTTCACGCGTTTCAACAGCAATGCGGTGCTGTTTAATGCGAGGCATATATTCAATAGTGGACATATTATGGAGCCGATCCGCAAATTTGATAATAATCACACGTAAATCCTTCGCTACCGAAATGAGCATTTTCATGAAATTACCTGCTTGTTCTGCTTTTCGACTGGAAAAACTGATCCCTCCCAGTTTGGTTACACCATTAACTAAGCTGGCGACATCGTGCCCAAATATTTCTTCAATTTCTTCAAAAGTAGCTTCCGTATCCTCAATGGTATCATGGAGTAAACCGCCGATGATTGTAATTGGATCCATTTTCCATTCGGCCAGAATCTTAGCAACTTCCACGCAATGATTTTCAAAGTATGGCTTTCCGGATCGTCTTTTTTGTCCTTCATGATGACGGGAACCAAATTCGTAAGCCTGCCATAATTCTTTTTCAAGATTTTTGTTATTAATTTGTTCGTTCTGAGATACTTTTTTATATAGATCCTGAAATGATCTTGGGAATTCTCCAACAAGAAAGGGAACGAACTTAGAAAGGGGGTTTTCCATTAGAATGGAGATTCAGATTCCATATCAGCAAAAGCCGACATATTTTCAAAACGAGCAAACCGATCAACAAATGTGGCCTCCACAATTCCGGTCGGTCCGTTTCGCTGTTTCGACACTATAATTTCTGCCTTCCCCCGATCCTCGTCTTCGTGGGAATAAACCCAAGGCCGATATAAAAAGATAACCACATCAGCGTCCTGCTCAATCGCACCTGATTCACGAAGATCAGATAACTGGGGACGGCGGTCGCTTCTACTTTCAACGGCACGGGATAACTGGGACAATCCAAGGACAGGTACTTCAATTTCTTTTGCCAATGCTTTTAATGATCGAGAAATCTGAGAAATTTCCTGCTGCCGGCTTTCAGCCCCTTTTGGACCCGTCATGAGCTGAATATAATCCACGATAATTAAACCAATATCATGTTCTGCTTTTAACCGCCGAGATTTTGCCCGTACTTCCAATACAGACATTCCCGGTGTATCATCAAGATAAATGGGTGCCTCTGCTAGGTTTCCCACAGCAATACTTAAATTTTTCCATTGGGCTTTTGGTAATTTTCCAGTACGAACCAAATGACTATCCACTCGCCCTTCAGCGCATAACAATCGCATGGCCAATTGATGATTCGCCATTTCAAGACTAAAAATTCCTACACCTGTTTTATCCATAACAGCTGCATTCCGGCCCATGGATAATGCCAAGGCCGTTTTCCCCATACCGGGACGGCCTGCGACGATAATCAATTCCCCGGGATGGAAACCGGATGTTATGTCATCTAAATCAATGAGTCCTGAAGGAACCCCCGTCACACTCCCCGGTTTGGATGCAATTTTATCCAATTCTTCAAAAGTCTGATGGAGAATTGGATCAATGTGCCGGAATCCTCCCCGTAATCTTTTTTCAGAAATGTTGAAAATGGCGGATTCAGCCGAATCCAAAATATCATCCACATCTTGAGAATCTTCGAAAGCATCTTTTGATACTTCATGGGCGACTTGAATTAATTTTCGTAAAAGGTGCTTTTCTAATATAATTTTTGCATAATGTTCAACATTGGCTGTTGTGGGAACCGATTCCGCCAATCCAGTGATATAATATGCACCCCCAACCCCTTCTAATTCTTTTTTCTTCTTTAAACGATCCGCGACGGATATAGCATCAATAGGCTCACCCTTGTCAAACAAATCACTCATACAAGAAAAAATGCGAACATGAGCATCTTTATAAAACTGATTGGCAGACACCCATTGTATGGCTTTACTTACAGCTTCTTTGGTGGTAAGCATAGACCCCAATACAGCTTGTTCAGCCTCCAAAGCTTGGGGCTGAACCGTTAAATTTAATTCGTTTTTCTTTGCCATTTTATTTATGCATCAATAATGGACCGAATCCATTTGAAATCTTTCCATGTTTCTGGTTTCCAATTAGGGTTCCTCAATAACGCAGCCGGATGGTAAGTCACAATGAGCGGCGTTCCATGATAATAGTGCAGACTGCCGCGCATACTTTTCAACGGTTTATCCACATTGAGAAGGGTCTTTCCCGCGACTCGGCCCAAAGCTACAATGAGTTTTGGCTGAATCAAATTAATTTGATGAATTAAATAGGGCTCGCATTCACTAACCTCCTCCGCAAGAGGATCCCTATTGTTCGGTGGTCTGCATTTTAATACATTGCAAATATAAACATCTTTTTGGCGAGACCGATCTATCGCTGCAAGAATTTTATCCAGTAATTGGCCAGCACGGCCGACAAATGGTTCTCCTTTTAAATCTTCTTGTTCGCCGGGCGCTTCACCCACAAGAACCAAAGAGGCATTTGGATCACCAACGCCAAATACAAATTGGGTTCGTGAATTACCCAATGCACAATTGTGACATTGATGTATTTGTTCGTAAAAATTAACTAAATCCGACGGATAGTCAGAATTTATTGGTGTGGGTCCTGTCGTTGACGACACCGCCTTCTTCTCCAAAAATAATTCATCCCCGAATAATTCACGGGTTTGTTTTAAATAACGGTTTACAGCATCGGAAGAAACTGGACCCATGGATTGAAATTATCCGGTGGGACCTATGCTTCTTCTTCTGAATTTTTCCATACTAATTCACCGTTAATGAATTCTTTGACTGCCACTGTTGTGGCTTTTTCAATCTCTTCATAATCTTCTGGATTTTTATCGAAGATCTGGTCGTAAACGCCCATTTCAACTTCCTCATTTGAAACCATCATTTGTTCCGCGATTCTGTTATTCAGCACTTGTTTTGCCCGTTTGGACATAACCACAACTGCTTCATAAAAATCCTGTGTTTGGTTTTCCATCTTTCGAATGGATATTGATTCAAGAGCCATAATATACTTCCTCGTTTTCATGTTGTAAAATATTCATTATTTCATTGACGGCACAACCCACATCATCATTAATAATATGGTGAGTAAAATTAGACTTGTATTCTAATTCTGCACTAAGTCTCTCCAGTCGTTTTGTAATTCTTTCTTCTGAATCGGTCCCCCGATTCACCAGTCTTGTTCGTAAATCGCCCAAACTGGGTGGTTCAATAAATATAGATATGGTTTTGTTTGGGTATAATTTTTGCAATACAATAGCGCCCTTTACATCCAATTCTAACAGAAGATAGTCCTCTCCTTTAATCGCCGCTTCTATGGTGGTTTTTAAGGTCCCGTAATAATAATCTCCATGAATTTGTTCCCATTCTACAAATTCATTATTCTCTATTCCTTTTTTAAAAGCCTCATTCGTTAAAAAAGTATAATCAACCCCATCAACCTCCCCATTGCGTTGCTCCCTTGTCGTACATGATACAGAAAAATGAAACGCCTCATCTCGCTGTTGAAGCGCCCGACAAATCGTTGTTTTACCTGATCCGGATGGTGCTGAAATAATAATAATATTTTTCATTATTTATAATATATTTTGAATCTGTTCACGCATTTTTTCAGCTTCATCCTTTAATGTAATTACATGATTTACAATAAGGTCAGATGAACTTTTTGAACCTATAGTATTAATCTCTCTACTTATTTCCTGAAGGAGAAAATTCAACCTTTTTCCTGCAGAACCCTTTTCGCTTAATAATGATTTAAATTGTTGAAAATGGCTTTTTAATCGAACCGTTTCTTCTGTTACATCTGCTTTTTCAGCTAACATGGCAATTTCTTGGGCAATGCGATTCTCATCTACGAGGGATCCATCTAATAATTCTGCAATACGAGATTTGTAGCGTTTTTCCCGTTTTTGAAATTCCTTTGGTAATTCTTTTTCAACTTGATTTAAAACTTTTTCCAGAATGGATAACCGATCTTCAAAATCTTTTTTGAGTTTCTCCCCTTCAGCCTTACGCATTTGTGTCACTTCATCACAGGCATTTTCTACTGCTTTGATTAATAGTTTTGATTCAGGAGAATCTATATCCACATGCGTAAACAGGTCGTTGGCATTCACAATGTCACCCATATCCAAATGACGGCCATAATCTTTTTGAATATTAAGTAAAATGCTTTCAATGGCTTCAAACCGATCTTTGTTAAAAGAAAGGGTCTGATACTGACCATTTCCTTCCATCTCAAAATTTACATGAACCGTACCTCTGATGAGATTTTGTGAAATAATATCCCTGATTTTTTTATCATCGGAAGGATCAATATCAAGTCCACGGATTTTAACTTCAAGAAACCGGCCATTCACCGCCCTGATTAAGACGATAACTTTACCAGCACCTTTTCCGGTAACACCTCGGCCATATCCTGTCATACTTTGAATCATAATATTTCGCTCTGAGAAGAGCCGGTAAATTTACACTTTTTATATATTGTATTCCAATGAATGCGTTGGTTCTTTTTATTGATTTTTCCCTAAATTCAACCATGAAGAAAAAAGTATTTATTACAGGTGCAAGTAGTGGGATTGGCGAATATTTGGCTTATGCCTATGCAAAACAGGGGTGTTTTATTGGATTGGTCGCTAGAAGAAAGGATCGACTGGATCAAGTGGCAACTCAATGTTCAAAATTTGGTGGACAAACTAAAGTATATGCAGTGGATGTATTAAATGGATCTGACTGTAAAAAGGCCATTGATGACTTTATTGCTCTACCGGGAGAAATGGATACTATTTATGCCAATGCAGGTGTGGGAAGTCCCGATGGATTAAGTTCTGGCAGTGCTGAAAAAATGAACCATGTGTTAAGTGTCAATATTCTGGGTGTTACCAACACAGTCATGCCTTTTCTCCCCCATTTGAAGGAAATACGAAAAGGAAAAATTGCAATTATAAGTTCTGTGGCCAGTTTTCGGGGATTGGCCCATCATGCCGCCTATAGCGGCTCCAAAGCAGCAGTTCGAAATATGAGTCAAGGTTGGGGAACCGCCCTTCATAAATATGGCATTTCTTTTACAGCAGTTTGCCCGGGATTTATCAAAAGTGAAATGACCGGAGACAATGCATTCCCCATGCCATTCCTCATGGAAACAAATGTTGCGGTTCAGAAAATTATGCATGCAGTAGATCAAAGAAAAAAAGTATTTATTTTCCCCTGGCAAATGAAATATTTTATGATCCCCCTCATGAAATGGGCGCCGGATTGGATGTTCCGAAGATTTGGAATGTAACCGTTGGGTTGCAGAATGATTTTACACTATTAAAGAACGTTCTCTATTTTGTCTGTATTTTATTTATGATTTAATTTGAATTAAAATCAAGTAGATTCGAGGCTATGGCTATAGAAAAAAATAACAAAAGATCAAGAATTCCCAACGGATATAATTCCGAAGATAAAAATCGGCGAATTTCCTGGCTTAAAGACCATACCGGGTTTAATTACAAAGATTCACCTGTGAATCCACCGGAGGAGCTAAAAGGAATCATCGAAAACTATATCGGATATATGAAAATCCCAATGGCAGTTGCTGGTCCAATGCAATTGGATGGTCAATATGCCAAAGGTGAATTTTTCGTCCCTATTTGTACATTGGAGGGTACCCTTGCTATTTCCATGACACGGGGCATGTATGCTTCTTCTAAATCCGGCGGCATTCGAGTTCGCCATGTAAAACAAGAGCTGTCTCGGGCACCCGTTTTTATTTTTGAAGATTTGAATGATTCATTTGAATTTATGCGATGGGTAAAAGAACATTATGACGATATTAAAAAAGTTGCTGAGTCCACCACACAGCATGGAAAATTATTAAGGATTGACCAATACCCTGTCCAGAATTATGTCATACTTGATATGATTTTAGATACAGGAAATGCCGCCGGACAAAATATGGTTACTCTGGCTGCCAAGGTCGCCTGTGATTACATTAAGGAACAAACGGGACATGCGTTTATCCTTGAATCCGGTTTCAACAGCGATAAGAAAGCATCTTCCCGCAATATGATCATGGGAAGGGGGCATTCTGTGATAGCAGAGGTTACCTTAACCCATGCTGTCATGAAACGATTTTTGGGAATAAACGCCAAGGATGTGGAAAGATTACAACAGTTAGGCCCCACGATTACCACCATGGCCGGCACCTCAGGTTGCCACCTCCATATTTCTAATGCGCTGACTGCTATTTATTTGGCCACTGGACAGGATACTGCATGCGTGGCTGAAAATGCCATGGGACATTTCCTGACAGAACAAGTGGATCACGGTATAAAATGCAGATTGACACTTCCTTCTCTTACCATTGGAACCGTCGGTGGCGGGACTCGCCTCCTACCCCAGCAGCAAAATCTGGAATTCCTGGGATGTAATGATGGTGATTATTCCGCCCGTAAATTGGCAGAAATTATTGGTGCATCCACACTCGCGTTGGAAATTTCCCTAATGTCCGCCATTGCTTCGGATACGTTTGCCATGGCTCATATGAAATACGGTCGAAAGTAAATGGCCCAGGCTTCCGTTCTTGACAATCCAAAATATACTTATTTGATCAAAAAACAGCCTGCCTTTTTTCGTATTTGGAAAAAGCTGTTTTACTACTATTGTAAATTGGTTTTTCTTTGTTACACCCCACTCAAAGTCTATGGCCGGAAAAATATTCCAAATACTTCGTTCATTTATTCCTGTAACCATAATAGCCATATGGATGTAGCCCTACTGGCTGCGTCCGTTAATAAAAGTTTCAATTATTTTGGCATGCTGGCGGCAAAAGACTACTGGTTTGATAATCGGATTAAACGAATTCTGGTCAATATTGTCATGAATTTGATTCCCATTGACCGCAAAGTGGATGGCGTTCGGCAATTTTCGATCGATGAAACACTGGCGTTATGCGATGCATTTATGAATTACAATAATAGAAATATAATTATGTTTCCAGAAGGTACACGAGGAATCCCTGGAGAAATGGGAGCATTCAAAATCGGAGCAGCAAAGTTTGCAATCCAACTGAATGTTCCTATCTTACCCGCATTGGTTGTTGGATCTCATAAAGCGTGGCCAAAAGATAAAATTTTTATGCGACCCACCCCTATCCAAATCCACATCTTGGATCCGATCTATCCAGAACAATTTACCCAGCAAAACGTCTTGGGTGAAACGCGGGAAGATAATCTGGATCAAGCTGCCAGGAATATGACAACAGAATTGGAAAACACAATCCGTGAAAAAGGAAGAGCATTCTATGGATAAATTGTATAAAACCCAACATGAAAAGTTCTTTGCCCACACCCATAATACATGGGGACATAAATGGGGATATAAAGATACAAAATTTATTCTTAACGAAGACGGTTCTGTTAGAATGGGTGGCGACCGCTATGAATTATGCGGTGCGGATCTACCTGATTTAATTCCCTATATAGAAGAAATGCTGGGTATCATAATTGATCCCAACGATACGCTTCCAGAAGTTGAGAATAAACCGGTTCGGGATGCCCAAATTAATGAGCCGTTTATGAATGAAGTAAAATCGACTTTCCCTGAAGATAGATACAGCCTTAATGATGAAGATCGACTAATCCATAGCCATGGTCAAACCACCTCAGAAGAAGTATATAAAGTGCTTTATTCTGAAGTGAAACGCAATATTGATCTGGTAATTTATATCGAATCCGAAGAAGAAGCAGTCCAACTCATTAATTTGGCCGATCAATTTGACATATGCCTTGTCCCTTTTGGGGGTGGAACCAGTGTGAGTAGTGCCCTAATTATCCCAGAGTCAGAAACGCGAATGGTTGTGGCCATTGATACGCGCCGTATGGATAAAATCGAATGGATCAATGAAAAAGATCGTCGGGTGTGCGTCCAAGCAGGCATCACAGGGAGCCGAATGGAAGAATTGCTTGGAGAAAAAGGATTTACGGTTGGACATGAACCGGACAGCATTGAACTTTCGACCCTTGGCGGATGGATTGCTACCAATGCCAGTGGAATGAAAAAGAACCGTTACGGTAATATTGAAGATATTGTTGAAAACGTAACCATGGTTTCACCCAATGGAACCATTGAACAAGTGGACCCAATTATTCGCGCATCCATCGGTATAAAACCTCAAAATATTCTATTTGGGTCCGAAGGAAATCTGGGGCTAATTACAAAGGCAATTTTAAAAATCCATAAAAAGCCTGAAGTACACAAATATAATTCTGCTGTATTCCCCAATTGGGAAACAGGGTTGAAATTCCTCTATGAACTTTCTAAAACCAATTTTATCCCCGCAAGTGTCCGTCTGGTAGATAATGTTCAGTTTCGATTTGGGCAAGCACTAAAATCCAAAACAACTGGCATTCATAAGTATATTGATTCCATGAAAAAATTTGTGGTTTTAAATATTAAAGGGTATGACCCGTATCAAATGTGTGCATCTACTTTCGTAATGGAAGGCACCAAAGATGAAGTGGCATATCAGGAAAATAATATATCCAAACTGGCCTTAGCTTGTGGTGGTATCATTGGGGGTGAAGAAAATGGAAAACGAGGCTATATGCTCACATTCGCCATTGCATACATTCGGGATTTTCTTACGGATTTTCATGTGATTGGTGAAACCATGGAAACATCTGTACCTTGGAGTAAAATAAAATTCACATGCGATGCGGCAACTGAAAAATTATATGAACTCCATGAGAAATATAATTTCCCTGGAAAACCTTATATGTCCTATCGCATTCCACAAATTTATCATACGGGCGTGTGTATATATTTTATGTTGGGCATGAGTGTTAAAGGAATCCCAAATGCAGAAGATATATTTGGTTCCATCGAACATGAAATTCGAAAAGTCATTATGGAAAATGGCGGATCCATTTCCCATCATCATGGTGTAGGTAAATTAAGAAAAGATTTTATGGGTAAAACCCTTTCTCAATCCAGTATCGATCTAATTAAAAATATAAAAAAGGCACATGATCCGAAGAATATTTTTGGTATTCGGAATAATGTATTTTCAGATTAGGAACATCCCAAATGAACATTTCTGGAAAAATATTTATTGTCACGGGTGCCTCTTCAGGTATTGGTGAAGTTTTATCGAAGAAACTCGCTAAAAAAGGAGCTCAAATTATATGTGCTTCTCGAAATTTAGAAAAGCTGAATCGAGTCGTTGATGAAATTGAAATCCAAGGGGGTACGGCAATTTCAATTCAAACGGATATCACTCACATAGATCAATGCCAATTATTGGTTGAGAAGACCATTAGTCGATTTGGAAAATTAGATGCATTGGTTTTGAATGCAGGTATCAGCATGTGGACACCTTTCGAATCTTTAAATGATATTGGATTTTTTCGCCAATTAATGGAAACAAATTATATGGGCGCCGTTCATTGTTGTCACGCAGCCCTGTCCCATTTAAAATCATCCAACGGGTTAATTGTAAATTGTTCAACAGGCCAAGCATTAATGGGGTTTCCTAATCATTCCGGTTATGCCGCTTCTAAACATGCCCTCCGAGGATTTTTGGCATCTTTGGATATAGAGATGAGAGGTGAAATAAAATTTCTTGATGTCATTATGGGATGTATTCGCGGCACGGGGTTAAGAGAAAATGCCTTTGGATCAAATGGCGAAAAGTTGGGAAAGTCAAAAAGGGATCATACCAGCGAATCTATAACCATTGACGACTGTACTGATTCTATTATAATGGGAATTGAAAGAAATAAAAAAGTGATTTATATCCCTAAAAAACTGCGACTTATCCCCTTTTTAAACCTCTTTTTTAAAAGATTTTTAAATTGGAAAGTATCAAAGGCTGTGGACGATCGTCAAGATTAATATCGGATTTGGTTCATCGCATTTTTATATCATTTTATAATTTCTCTACATACTGACGAATCCATTTCGAATTAACCGCCAAAGACACCATGTGAGAGACTCCCAATCCGGACCCGGATGGTTCGTTCAAAAACGCATAATCTAAAGACAGGTTTTCCCAACTAAGGCCGATACCTCCTGTGGTGGAACCGATGGCATTTCTCCCAAGACGTAATGCAATTTTATTGTCATAAACGCCGTTGAGACCAAGCCGGTAATTCGCCCCATGATTATCCAAATGAATGTCATCATCGATTGATTTACCTCCACTTTCCCAAACAATATTCACCATTCCTGATATAGTTAATGGCAAATCCTCAAATCGATGCGTGTGAGAAAGCCCGCCAATNGCAGTGGGTTTAAACCGTTCAACCGTTCCATTCTCCCATACTTGCCAACTGGTAGTNATATCTCTAATNGTAAGTCCNAATCGTCCATTTTTCCANGGAANGGCCAACACTCCAAAATCAAGCCCAATCCCTGAAGCNGAATGCTCACCAATGGAATGAAAAAGTGTTTTGACAGCCATACCGACTTCAAATGNATCTTTTGTCCATGAAGTACTGAGGTGAAGCCCCAATTGCCTCTGTGAAAAATATGCCAGTTTATCCTCGTCCAGTCGTTCACCTTCATCCAATGTGCCATTCCCCTCGCCAATATCCCCGGTTCCGGGAACACCATCTAATCCAAAATCCAACAGGATATTTCTGGTATCAGGAATTTGGTCAATACCTTCATGAATGATAATGAGATTCAACGGACGTGAAAAATTCTGAATAGGAAACCCCAATAGATCACTGTTNATCATTCCTGCCAATCGGCTCTGGTGAGTGTANTTCAGATTGTGAATGCCTACTTTTCCACTAGCTGCAGGATTAAACAATGGCGATACAGATGTACCAAAATCTGTAACAGCGGCTCCACCCAGCGCGAGGATTCGCGCATCTCCTGCACTATTAAAAGCTTGCCAGCCATATTTCACCCAATAGGATTGAGAAAATCCAGAAGACAACATCAAGAACAATAGCAATGTCATCCTGAATCCGGAGTTATCAGGACGAAGGATCTCAAGCGTTTGGATTAAGGCTACTTTTTGCTTGAGATACTTTGCTTTCTGCTCAGTATGACGAATATTACTTTGCTCCCCCCCTTTAGTTCCCCCCTCATACGATGGGTAATTTAGGGGGTGAATAAACCTATTAAAGGCCATGCTTTTTTTTCAGGGCATCCAATTGCTGAATCGCATCGAGCGGTGAAATATTGAGCACATCTAATTCGGATAGATCATCCTTCAACTTGGATTCGGCTTTGTCAAACATGGATATTTGATTGTCAGCTTCAGGCATTTCACCTTTTGATTCAGTGGGATGGTTTTGAATATGATAATTCAAAATTTCTGAAGCCCTCGAAATAACCTGTTTCGGTAACCCCGCCATCTGCGCTACATGAATCCCATAACTCTTATCTCCCGGTCCCGGCATAATTTGACGCAAGAAAACTATTTTATCTCCGAATTCCTTCACGGCAATATGATGGTTTTCCAAACGATCTAACGATTTATCCAAGTCCGTCAATTCGTGATAATGGGTGGCAAATAACGTCCGCGCCGCCACCGATTCATTATTNTGCAAATGTTCTGTAATCGCCCAAGCCAAAGACAATCCATCATAAGTGGCCGTACCTCGACCAATCTCATCTAAGAGGATGAGGCTCTTTTCAGTCGCATTATTTAATATATTCGCTGCTTCATTCATTTCCACCAAAAATGTACTTTCGCCACCGGCCAGGTTATCGCTGGCCCCCACTCGGGTAAAGAGTTTATCTACAAGGCCGATATTCGCTTTGTCGGCAGGAACAAAAGAACCAACCTGGGCCATGAGTACAATTAGTCCGATTTGACGTAAATAGGTGGATTTTCCCGCCATATTCGGCCCCGTAATAAGATGAATTTGATTCTTCGTCGTATCCATCGTCAAATCATTGGGAATAAACCGTTCTGTTGCNGGCAAAAGCTGCTCCACCACTGGATGGCGCCCGCCTTTTATTTTGAGAACACTTTTAGGATCTAATGTGGGACGAACATACTTATTCGCTTTAGCAATCTGTCCGAAATTGGCCAACACATCCAACCGNCTTAAAACAGATGCATTTCCCTGTATAATTGCCGCTTCGGATAATATTTCACGACAAAGATCATAAAATAGTTTTGATTCAATGGCTTCGATTTTTTCTTCTGCCGATAAAATCTTTTCTTCATATTCCTTTAATTCTGGTGTGATGTATCGTTCAGAATTCACCAACGTTTGTTTCCGGATATAGGATTCCGGAACTTTATCCCCATGTGTTTTGGTGATTTCCAAATAAAAACCAAAGACCCTGTTATACCCAATTTTTAATGAAGGAATTCCCGTACGTTCTCTTTCTGATGATTGGAGTTCCGCAATCCACTCTTTACCACCGGACCGCAACTTCCGGAGTTCATCCAATTCGGTATCCACGCCACTTAAAATTACATTCCCCTGCTTAATTTGAGATGGAGCATCCAAATCCAGTGTTTGGGTTATTTTATCCTTAATTTTATCCGTATTTCCGAAGCGTTTGGTAAATGCTTTNAAATGGGTATNGCCTGTCTTTTTCAATGCGCCAATAATCTCAGGGATTTGCTCCAAACTTAACCGAAGTCCATTGATTTCTTTTGGCGTCACTTTTCCATTATTGACCCTTCCCACAATCCGTTCAATATCGGATACATTTTTAAGACGATCTCTCATATCCTCTCTAATACGAGTATTCTCAACAAAAGCACCCACAATATCGAGTCGTTTATTCAAGTGTTTTTTATCCGTAATGGGTCTATTCAGCCATTGCTTNAGTAAACGTCCCCCACCTGCTGTATCCGTATCGTCCAATACATCAATGAGGGTGCCGTGGGTGCCTTGNGTGGCAAGACTTTTAAATATTTCAAGGTTGCGGACCGTAAATCCATCCAATCCCATTACANCTTCATCCAAAACAGGATGGATGGCAGAAACATGATCCATAGTACCGCTAAGGGTTTGGATCATATGATGGAAGAGTGTCCCACCAGCGGTGATGCCATCAGGCAGTGATTCACAGCCGAATCCTTTCAAAGATTTGACATGAAAGTGGTCGGTGAGGGAACGATATCCCTGATCATAATTATATACCCAATCTTCCACTTTGGTCATAAAGGGCTTGAGGGTACGATACCAGTCGGCAGTAGAATAAACCACCGATTCNCCCACCAATACTTCTCGCGGTGAAAATTTACGTAACGATTCCGTCAATCGATGGGGTGCACATTCGCCAACAAAAAATTCTCCTGTGGATTGATCCAAAACGGCGAAACCCACATTGGTTTTTCCAAAATATAAAGATGCTAAATATTGATTCGCTTTTTGGTCCAGAGCCTGAGCGGCTGTAATCGTTCCGGGCGTCACCACTTCGATCACTTCTCTCTTGACGATACCCTTCGCCAACTTCGGATCTTCCACCTGTTCGCAAATGGCCACGCGATGGCCTGCATTCACCAGTTTATGTAAATAATTATCCAGGGCATGATAAGGAAATCCAGCCAATGGCACATCCGCCGCCGCACCGTTGGAACGTTTGGTTAAAACTATACCTAAAATTTTAGCCGTGAGTTTTGCGTCTTCCTTAAATGTTTCGTAAAAATCCCCCATGCGAAAAAGAACGATGGCGTCGCTATACTGGGTTTTCACCTCCATGTATTGACGCATGAGTGGTGTGCCGCTGGAATCCTTAGCCACAGTTTTCTCCTTTGATGCGGGAATCACCCACCCGTTCTGTCAGGCCATGCTTGTCGCAATATTCCAATAATGGGATGGCCGATTTACGGCTTGTGCCCGTTAATAATTTAAAGTCAGCCACGTTCATTTCGGGCTTGTCTGCAAAAAAGAGAGATAATTCATCCTTCAATTTATTCAAAACATCCCCATGAATCCACAAGCCTCGTCCCACTTCAAATATTTTTCCTTCACCCTTTAATATGTGGAGAATTTCCAAGGTGCTTTTTGGATTTTCCGAACATAATTCTTTCGCAGTGGGAATCACGTACCCAGCTTGTTTGACCGAATTTTCCAATGATTTCGCCAATGATGCATCTGAGTCTGATAATACAACTGAATGACTTTTGAGGGCAAAGCCTCCCTCTACATTGATTAATTCATCGCCCATTTGATCCAAAATATATGTTAGCCAATTCGTACTAAAACGAGCCGCCGCCTTCAATCGATCTTGGGATAGGGATTTTTTATAAGGATTCTTCTTGTGAAAATGGATGAGAACTTCCCGAATACATACCATGGATTCACCTCGATTTTCTGAGGTAAATAAGAATCCTTTTTCATTCAATATTTTTTCTGATTTTATCCAGTTTTTTACTTGGCTTTCCATCGTCTGAAAATGCCGAGCCCAATTCCCAAGTGACTTCGGTGATTTCCAATTTTGATTAACAAATTGTTTAAATCGTTCCGATGGATTTTCTTTAAGGGACGCTGCCCATGATTTGAGTTCTTTCCGAATGATTAATGGATTCGAATCTAACACCACACATCCCCCAATCGTTTCCATGGGGGAAAAACTGCGAATAATGAACCGTTCATTCATGAGTGCTGCCGCCGGTCTTTCAAGAAGAAATAATACATTACCCGAATGGCCCGCTTCCAATGGATCTTGCATCACCGCTCTTGCCACCATTTCTGCTGTGCCAATATGAATGTGAACCCGCTGGTGATTCTTTAATTTCCAACGTGTATCTTCAATCATAGTCACACGGGCAATGAGTTTTTCTGTGGAATTCACCCAATTCGGTTCTGCAATAATGGTACCGCGAAATAAATCATCTAAATCCGTCCCGGCCAAGTTAATAGCGGCCCGATCTCCCATTTTTACCGACAATGTTTCAGAACCATGGGTTTGCATCCCCCGAACTTTTGCTTTCTGATTTCCCGGAATGATTTCCAATTCTTTTCCTGTCTTTAATTTCCCCGACAAAACTGTTCCCGTCACCACCGAACCAAAACCTGTTTTAGAAAACACCCGATCTACGGGTAGATGAAAAAACCCGCGATCCAGTTCTGTTTCCATATCTTTTGACTGACTCAGAATCGCTTTTTTAAGCGCATCAATCCCTTCCCCAGTTTCTACGGAAGTACGAATGAGGGGTGAATCTTTGAGAAAACTATTGGCCACCAAATCTTGAATTTCCAATTCCACTAGATCAATCCAGTCATTATCGTCAGCGAGATCCGTTTTGGTCAGGGCGATAATCCCCTGCGTTACCCCAAGGAGTTTGAGTATATGAAGATGTTCTTTTGTTTGGGGCATGATGCCATCATCGGCGGCAATAACCAGAAGAGCGATATGGATCGTGGATACACCCGCCACCATATTGCGAATGAATTTTTCGTGTCCGGGAACGTCTATAATTGTTATGGATTGATCCAGGTAAGCAAAACCCAGATCGATAGTCATCCCCCGTGCTTTTTCTTCAGCCAGGCAATCCGTATCCGTACCGGTGAGGGCCTTGACCAAGGCCGTCTTGCCGTGGTCAATATGACCGGCTGTACCGATGACGATCTGCATGTTTTTCTTTTGTTTTAAATAGCACTGATTGCGCCTACCAATTCTTTTTCCTGTCCCGGAATGACCGCTTTCAGGTCAATGTAAAATGTATGTCCGTGTATGTATCCAACAACTGGGGTGTCACCCATTCTAAATTGGGTCGCCAGTTTGGATGCACTTATTCCATTCGGCTTGAACCGAAATGCCATACTGTCCAATTTTTCTTCCGGCAATGAACCACTTCCTGCTTCTACTTCTGATTCCACGAGAGAAATACCCAATTTATCTTTGGCCTTTTTTGGCAAATGGGATAAAATTATTTCACCCCGTTTTGTCAGCGCTTTTCTGGACGCCATCATAAGTGAAACGGTCAAATTATTTTTCGACGGTCCATAATCGCCAAAAGAGAGCAGGGATTCTTCCAAAAAGGCCAAAGACCATTTATCGCAACGAACAGCACGAGCAATGGGGTTTGTTTTTAACTTATTCACCAATGTTTTCGTGCCCACAATGAGCCCTGCCTGGGGACCGCCCAATAATTTATCGCCTGAGAATGTAACCAATCCAACACCGGACTTTACCACATCTTGGACCAACATATCTTTGGGAATGCCTTTTTCTGATAGATCCACAAGGGCGCCGCTACCTAAATCCGCCACAACAGGAACCCGCTTCTTTTTGCCCAATTGAACCAAATCAGATAAACTGACATCGTGAGTAAATCCCCGTACCACATAGTTGCTGGTGTGGACCCAAAGGATCATGCCTGTTTTTTTCGTAATGGCCTTTTCATAATCTTTTAAGTGAGTACGATTTGTGGAACCCACTTCTTTTAAAATACATCCACTTTTTTTAACCACGTCCGGAATGCGAAAAGAACCGCCGATTTCCACTTGTTGTCCTCTAGAGACGATAACTTCCTTACCTTCACCCAATTCATTCAAAGCGAGAAGAACCGCCGCCGCATTATTATTCACAGCCATGGANGATTGTGCCCCAGTGAGAGCAGATAATAATCCATTCACATGATCCTGCCGTTGGCCCCGAGTGCCCNTGGGTAAATCAAATTCTAAATTGGTATAACCNGCGACCCGTTTCGCCGCATTCTTAGCAGTGGACTCTTTCATGGGCGCCCGGCCGAGCCCCGTATGGAGTACAATCCCCGTACCATTGATGACCGATTGCAAGGATGGCGCCGTTAATCGTTCAACTTCGGATAAAATATTTTGGGTGATTTGAGCTCGTTTCGGCTTAAGTGAACCCTTTTTTGCGGCACGGCGATAGGACTCTAAATTCGATTTTATAATGTAGGCCATATATTTACTATTTAGTGACTTAGATGATTTACATTCAAGTAATACTTCTGATACGGATGGGAGTTCTTTGAGTTGATTTTGTGCCATATTGATAGAAAAGGTAGATTAATTTAATTCCTAAATCAAGTGCTTCTCGCAACCCTACGCATAAAGAACGCAAACACCACACTGGGAATGAGTAAAATCCCCATAGCCGGGAATACAAATGCTACACCCATGTTTTCAGCAATGATGCCACTGAATCCTGCAGCCAATGAACCAATACCAAAACTGAGGAAAAAACTGATGCCGTATCCCAGTCCCCTGTTCTGGCTATGGGTAAACTCAGCAATAAGTGTATTCCCAATGGGTTGATTGCTGAAATAAGCAATACCCAGCATAATCCCTGAAAGAATTAGAAGTAAGTCTGATGTATATCCCATAATGAGCAAGACGGGAATATTCGCTGCAATAATAAAGATCAATGCAGTGGGTTTATGAAACCGTTCCCCAATACGGGCACCGACCAGTTGCCCTCCTATTCCGGCAATAAATACCATGGATGGGAATAATCCTGCTTTCATATTGGCTGATAAATTTGGCAAAATGGATGAAGTATTTTCTGCAAAGTGAACCGGCATGAATGTGGTAAATCCATAATAGGCCATGCCCAAAAGTGCGTTGGTGAGAAAATATAATATAAGAGCGGGTTTGTTTGTCGATTCTTCATGGTTTTCAAATTCAGTCTCATCCATGGTACTGCGCTTCCGATATGGGATAGCAATAAAAGTACTGATAGCAAGGAGTCCATTAAAGATACCCAAAAATGCATAGGCAGAACGCCAAGAAATAATGGCGGCGGCTGTGGTGGCTAAGATAGGTCCCAACGCCGATCCGGTTGATCCAAAGATCCCATGAATAGCCATACCTCTTGTGAGTGATTTTACGCGATGAGAAATAAGTGTCAATCCTGCGGGATGGTAAATACTGCAGAAAAAGCCCATAAATCCGAGCCCAACTACCATCATCTGCAATGAGCCTGAAAGGGCCACTAAAAGTGCCGATATGGACGATCCTGCCTGGTAAATGAGCAATAACTGTCTGCCGCCGAACCGCTTCTCTGCCCAACCTGCCGGTATGGCACCCAAACCAAACATGAAACCNCTGATGGAAACCACAAATCCCAATGTACTGAGCCCCACATCAAATTCGTTACGAATGACCGGAATCAAACTGGGCAATGCCAACATAAGGGCATGGACCGACAGATGGCTCCCACCAGTGATGCTTAGGATAATTTTTTCGAATCGGGTCATAACTAAAAAACCCCCACTACCAAAAAGCAATGAGGGTTCATATTAATTTGGAAAAACAGGATTATCGTTTTTCTGCAATACGAGTGGCTTTAGAACCGGTCAGTTTCCGCAAATAATTCAGCTTTGCACGACGGACTTTTCCACGGCGTTTCACTTCAATTTTGCTTAACATGGGGGAATGGACAGGAAATATTCTTTCCACACCAATACCGCCTGAGATTTTTCGAACCGTGAAGGTTTCAGAAATATCACTGCCTTTACGGCCAATGACCAATCCTTCAAATTTCTGTACACGTTCTTTTCCACCCTCAACCACACGGACATCCAATATGACCGTATCCCCGGGNCCAAATTCTGGTAAATCTGTTTTCAATTGGTTTTCGAAAACCGGTTTCATCTTATTCATCGTTATTCTCCGATTTATTTAATTTTAAATAATGCTTCCAAATATCAGGACGTTTTTCTTTCGTCCTTTCTTCCTGNCGCGCCTTACGCCATTCCTCAATTTTTTTATGGTGTCCCGANATGAGTACCTCNGGAACTGCCATGCCGTCAATTTCCCTCGGCTGGGTATAATGTGGCGCATCTAAAAGATCCGCCGAAAAGGTATCACTCAGTGCTGAATCTATTTTATTCAGAACACCGGGGATGAGCCTGACTATACTGTCTATCAATATCATCCCAGGGATTTCTCCACTGGTAACCACAAAATCACCGATGGAATATTCGTGGGTCACATACTTTTCGATGACCCTTTCATCGATACCTTTATAATGTCCGCAAATGACAATAAGCTTTTGCACAGAACTGTTTTCTACTGCCAGTTCGTGCGTCCAGGTTTTTCCCTGGGGTGAGGGATAGATAATCCGAAGATCATCCGGTCCACCCACTTTTTCAATGGCATCTTCAATGGCCTTAAATAAAGGCCCTGCCATCATGACCATTCCGGCGCCGCCGCCGAATGGCGTATCGTCGGTTTGACGATAATTTCCTTCACCAAATTCCCGCAGGTTTACCAAGTGGAAATCCACTTTCTCCCGCTCCACTGCCTGTCTCAACATAGAATGCTGGACCACCGCTTCCACTAAATCGGGAGCCGGTGTAATAATGGCTATTTGGTGTTTCAATCCAATAAGCCGTCCATGGGCGTGATGGTGACCAGTCCCATTTCAATATCCACCGCACGAACAATTTCCGGTACGACCGGAATTAATACTTCCTTTTTTCCTCGCTTAATCACGTAAACATCGTTAGCGGGGAGGCTGATCATATCCACCAATTCACCGATAATTTCACCATTATCCGCTACCACCGTCGCACCCAGTAAATCAGCTGAAATTAAATTAATCGGATCGGAATCTTCTACAGAGGCAAATAATAATTGGCCAATCATGGATTCAGCTTCATCCCTTGTTTTTAATCCCTCAAACAGGAAGCGTCGTTTTTTATTTAACCCCGTTACTTTTTCAAGTTTTACATCCCTGGCAATGGTTTCATCAAAACCAATAAATAAGGATTTATCCGTCACATAATCATCAAACTGACGTACAAGCGGGCGGACGCCCACTTCGCCTTTCAAGCCAGAGGCTCGGGTAATTTTTGCAATGGCAAAAAGCTTATTACTCATTTCTATCGATCACCTCAAGCTGGGCACGTTTTCCACCCTCTTTTGCATTTACTGCAAATAATAAAGTGCGGATAGCAGAAATGTTTCTTCCCCGTTTCCCAATCACTTTACCATAATCACCATCACCAACGGTGAGTTCAAAAATGATACTCTGCTCAGATTCTACAGTTTCCACTTCTACTTCATCTGGTTTATCCACCAGTTGCTTTACCATTATTTCTATAAACTCTTTCATTATCATTCTCCCTTCAAACTGAGGTTGTTATTTTTCGTCTTTTCCATCATTTTTAGCTGCATCTTTTTCAGTCTTTTCCTCTTCAAGTGCATCTTCTTTTTCTGCTTCTTCTGTGGTTTCTTCAACGGCCACTTCTTC